>NZ_JAQIBB010000055.1:0-30627 GCF_027920745.1 Gallibacterium faecale
AATACTTTCGTGCCTTTTATATTTTTCTTTAGGTAACACAATAAAACGCGGGAGAACATCAGAATGAATTGGTAAGATTGCTAATTTTTGTGTTTTTTTATGTTTTCTTAATTCAATAATGAGGTTGGCATTATGGGTACTTAATGAGTGTAATAAATCAATTTCCTCGTTAAGGATAATAGGGAAAATATGTGGTTTAAGCTCTTTTTTAAAATATTTTTTCAACCATTCTTGGTGAAACTGCGATAGTTGCGTTTCATTTAAGACAAAAATTTTATGTTTCGCTAGACGCAACATTAACCGATTATAAATTTCATAAAACTGATTATTCAGTGTTTCAGTACGTTGTTGAATAATCTCTAATTGCATCCGAATCTGCTTAACTTGAGAAGAGTCTTTTTCTTTGCTAATCAGTAATTTATGTTTTAAATTTGATACTCTTACTTGATAAAACTCATCTAAATTAGAAGCAAAAATACCTAAAAAACGAATTCGCTCTAATAATGGGTTATTTTCATCATAGGCTTCTTGTAACACTCTTTCATTAAAAGATAACCAACTTAACTCTTTTAATATATAACGATCTTTACTTTGTTCTTCCGTTAATGTTGTCATAATCTGTTCTCTCTATGCTTCTCGTAAGTATAAATTATCATTTTAGAAATTAAATATGGCAGCTAAATGACAGTTATGAATATTTTTCATATTTATATTCTCATATAGATCTATCTAATAGAAATTTTCAGATTAAATCGTATTTATTAGGATTAATGGTTGCCTTATTGGTTAACTGTTTATACAATGACCTTCCTTGTCTGATGTGTTTTCCTAACACGTTATCCATCAACAAGTACCTACAAAAATCATTTTGATTTTTATATCCGCTTGGCTTTGGTCGAGCTATGGCTTTAATTAACTATAACGGAGAATTTTGTGAAAAAAATCACTACTTTATTAGGTATTAGTACGCTTGCTCTTGGTATTCATGCGGTTGCTCATGCAGAGGGTGATACCGTTTATCTTTATACTTGGACAGAATATGTACCTGACGGTTTATTGGATGACTTCACCAAAGAAACTGGTATTAAAGTAAACGTGTCTAGTCTTGAATCCAATGAGACTATGTATGCTAAATTAAAAACTTTAGGTGATAGTGCGACTTATGATGTTATTGCACCATCTAACTACTTCGTATCTAAAATGGCAAAAGAAGGAATGTTAATGCCTTTAGATCATAGTAAATTGCCTGTGATTAAAGATCTCGACCCAAATATGTTGAATAAGCCTTATGATCCAGGTAATAAATATTCTCTTCCACAACTTTTAGGTGCACCTGAAATTGTATTCAATACTGACACCTATAAAGCAGACCAATTTAAATCTTGGGCAGATCTTTGGAAGCCTGAATTTAAAGGAAAAGTACAATTATTAGATGACGCTCGCGAAGTATTTAATATTGCTTTATTAAAACTTGGTGAAGATCCAAATACTAAAGATCCTGCCGTCATCAAAAAAGCATACGAAGAGTTATTAAAATTACGTCCAAACGTATTGGCATTTACTTCTGACAACCCAGCAAATTCATTTATTGCCGGTGAAGTTGAATTAGGTCAATTATGGAATGGTTCTGTTCGTATTGCGAAAAAAGAAGGTGCGCCAGTGAATGCCGTGTATCCAAAAGAAGGTCCTGTATTATGGGTTGATACATTAGCAATTCCAAAAACTTCTAAAAACCCAGAAGCTGCACACAAATTAATTAACTATTTATTAAGTCCTAAAGTCGCTGCTCGTTTAGCAACTGAAATTGGTTATCCAACTACTAACCTTAAAGCGAAAGCTATGTTGCCAAAAGAGATTACTGAAGATCCTAGCATCTATCCACCTGCGGATGTGCTAAAAAACAGCTACTGGCAAGACGATGTTGGTGATGCAATTCAATATTATGAAAACTATTATCAACAATTAAAAGCGGCTGAATAATCTATTTATTCTCTGTCACATTTATCCAATACACCCTCTTTTTAGAGGGCGTATTGTTTGTAAGACAATTAATTTTTCACTGAAAGTTATCAATAATAAAAATAAGAATAAAAAATGAAAAAACAGAGTACGACTTTTTTAATCCTTGGCATCATTATGATTGGTGTCGTTTTACGGATGCCCTTTACTGCGATTCCACCAATTTTACAAGAGATTGCCACTGAATTTGATATTCCAATTAGTTCATTAGGTATTTTAACAACATTGCCACTATTAATGTTTGCGTTAGTATCACCTTTCGCTGCTCGCCTTGGACAAATTTTTGGTATTGAAAAACTCTTTGCTATCGTCTTGGTATTAATGATGATTGGTTCAACATTACGTATCTTTTCTTTACCACTTTTATTTGTAGGAACGCTAATTATCGGGTTAGGCATTGCCATATTAAATGTACTGTTACCAAGTGCAATTATGGCTAATTCTCCAAGTCGCTTAGGAAAATTAACCTCACTCTATTCTTTGGCAATGACTTTCGCCACCATCATTGGTTCTTCATTAGCGATTCCAATTACTGAAATGAGTAATTGGCAAACAATGATTTTAATTTTATCTGCTATCTTATTAGTAGCGTTTATCATTTGGTTACCTAATGTTAAAAATAACCACTATTTAGAAAAACACCAAAATCATACTCAACAAACTTCTCTATTCAAAAATAAATACACTTGGTGTTTAGTTATTTTTGGTGGTTTACAATCTCTTTATTTCTATACTACGTTAGCTTGGTTACCAACAATGGGACAGCAAGCGGGGCTTTCAGCAAGTACAACTGGTTACCTATTAGGTATCTATATGTTAGTCACCATTCCTTTGATGATATTTTTACCATCTGCTTTTATTCGCTGGTCCAAAGAAAAACGCCAAACCGTTATTGCAGGCTTTATGGGAATTTCATTTATCGGAATTGCGATGATGTTGCTTGATTACAATAGTTTTACCTACTGGCTACTCGTTAATATTTTCACTGGTTTAGCTGGAGGTGCTTTATTCCCTTATTTATTAACTATGTTATCGGTTAAAACAACCTCTCCAACTAATGCAGCAAGATTATCGGGTATTGTGCAATCTGGAGGGTATCTATTAGCGGCTTGTGGTCCGATTTTATTTGGCTATGGCTATGGTTTCTGGCATAGTTGGATACCACAAACATGGGTATTATTAATTCTAGTTGTCATTATGGCAATTGCTGCTTGGTTTGTTGAAAAAACAGATAAAATTATCTAAATTTATTGCAGAAAATCGGCACTTTGCCGATTTTCTTATTGTTGGAGCGCACATATAAAATTTAAATATTATGGTTAAAGAGGATATCGCCACAATTCTACAATATGCCATTCCCGCATTAATTTGGGTCTGTATGGTATCTATTACCTTACGTTTATTAACCAAACAACAAGCAATTTCTGTTACGCTTTCTTGGTTAATGATCGTTTATGTCGTGCCGGTTGTCGGGATTATTGCTTATTTTATTTTTGGTGAAATTAAACTTGGTTCTCGCCGAGCAAAACTTTTCCATCAATTACGGCCAAAATATATTGCTTGGTTTGAACAATACCAGCAGTATAAAAACATTATCGAAAGTAGTGAAGCACTACGTTATAAATCTCTTTTTGACTTATGCCAACAAAGTCAGAAAATTCCTTGCATCCTAGGCAATGATCTACATATTTTTAATACGCCAGAAACCATTATCCAAAGTATTATTCAAGATATTGAGAAAGCGAAGTTCTCTATCAATATGACATTTTATATCTGGCAAAGTGGTGGTTTAATTGAGTATGTTGAACAAGCGTTAATCCAAGCTCACCAACGAGGCGTTAAAATTCATATTTTACTGGACTCTGTTGGTAGCCGTGATTTTTTACAGAGTAAACACTGCCAGCAATTACGCCAGCAAGGTTTAGAATATTTTGAAGCGTTACACGCAAATCCATTACGAATGTTCTTAGAACGCATCGATCTTCGCCAACATCGCAAAATTGTTGTGATTGATAATCAAATTTCTTATACCGGCAGTATGAATATGGTTGATCCAAGCCAATTCAAACAGAGTGCTAACGTTGGACAATGGATTGATATTATGGTGAGGATGGATGGTCCAGTTTCTTCTATTCTCAATCATCTACACGCTTGGGATTGGGAAATTGAAACTGAGCAACAGCAATCACTGGCATTTTCACTATGCCCATTATTACCAATTGAACATGATAACTCTCATGCAGTACAAATTCTGGCAACGGGACCAGGTTTCCCAGATGATTTAATGTCACAAGCATTACTCACAGCTATTTTTGCGGCTCGTAAATCCATCACCATTACTTCGCCTTATTTTGTACCAAGCCAAAGTATTGAAGATGCACTAAAAATTGCTGCTCAACGAGGAGTAGAAGTAAATATTATTCTGCCACAAAAAAATGACTCCACTATGGTGCAATGGGCAAGCAGAGCCTTATTTGATAATTTATTAGCCGCTGGTGTAAAAATTCATCAATTTACTGGTGGTTTACTGCATACCAAAAGCATTTTAATTGATCAACGTTTGGCTTTAGTTGGCAGCGTAAATATGGATATCCGTAGCTTTATGCTTAACTTTGAGGTAATGATTATTGTTGAAGACCGAGATTTTGCTAAAGAAATTGCAGCATTACATCACAGCTACTATCAACAGACAATGCCACTTGATTACCAACAGTGGCGAACTCGCCCGCTATGGCAACGTATTATTGAACGCTTATTTTTCTTTTTCAGTCCATTATTATAGGCGAAAAAATGCAGTGTTATTACAAAACATTTTCTCAGTTGACCACTCAAGAACTTTTTCAAATTTATCAAGCTAGAACTGCCGTTTTTGTTGTGGAACAACAATGCCCTTATCAAGAAGTTGATGCCATCGATCTTGAAGCAACACATCTATGGCTAGCTGTTGATCATAAATTAGTAGCCTATGCAAGAATTTATCTGCAACATCAAGCTGTTCATTTTGGACGGGTATTTGTCATACCAGAATATCGTCATCAAGGTATTGCTAAACAGCTACTTGATCAGATACTTCACTTTATTAGCAACACCTTTCCCAATAAACCGATTGTGATTCAGGCACAACACTATCTACAAGCGTTTTATCAACAATATGGATTTATTGCTACATCAGAAGTTTATCTTGAAGACAATATTCCACATATTAATATGTGCAAAAATAATTAAAACACTTTAATAATAATTAGTAGTAAATCAAATAATAGTGGTGCAATCAGTGAGGTAATAACGCCACAAAGCACTAATGCGATCGAGCTGTATGTTCCGGCTTTTTTATCAATTTCCATACAAGCTGCTGTACCTAATGCGTGCGACGCAGTACCAATCGCTAATCCAGCCGCTTCACTACGCTTAATCCGTAATAATTTAATAATGCTATAACCAAAAACAGAACCAATTAAGCCAGCAATAATCACTAATACAACTGTGATCGTAGGCACTCCTCCAATGGTTGATGAAACTGCCATCGCAAGTGGTGTAGTGATAGATTTACCAAATACTGTCGCCATCACTTGTTCATTACCGCCCAATATGAATGCCATAAATGATCCACTTAACATCGCTAAGGCAGAAGAGACTGTTGTAATAAATAAGATGCTACGCCAATATTGCTTAATCTGTTTTAATTGTTCATATAAAGGCAAAGCAAGGGCAACAATAGACGGGCCTAATAACGCATTTAATGGTTTATTCCCCGTAATGTAATCGTGATAAGGAATATGAAAAATTAATAAAATCGCAATTAATAAACATACAGTAATCACGAAAGAGTTAAAGATAATTGATTTAACTCTTTTGTTAATTGCTACAGCAAGTGAAAAGGCAATAATTGTCATCAAACAATATAAATAGATCATTTCACACCTCGCATACTGCGTTTTTTCACTTTTTTACGGCGTCTGGCAAATGAATTAAGAGAGAAAAAATAATCTGCTAATAACGCAGTAAATACAATCGTCAAGCAGGTACTGAAGATTGTAGGAATCAATAATGACATTGCTTGTTTAGTTAAAATGTCAAAATAATCAATAATTCCAACACTTAAAGGAATAAACAATAATGACATATAACGAATTAATAAGGCACCACTAGGTAATACCCACTCTTCTTTGATTAATTTTAAGACTAATCCCGCAAATAAAAGCAATAACCCCCAAATACTTGCTGGGATTCCAATAGGTAAAATATAATTAATGCCCTCACCAAGATATAACATGGCGTATAAAATAGCGAGTGAACGACAAAGTGCTACGATTTTATAAAACATCATCGATAGAAATGTGTAATAATATTGAGCCTATTCTACTCCCATTTTGTGATCAATGTCACTTTTTTAAAAATTTTTAATCATATGAAAAAACTTATCATTGCATTGTTATTTATTTTATTTACTAGTCATACTTTTGCTGCACGTGAAATCCAATGTCGAGTCGTTGCGATTAGTGATGGCGATACCTTTACCTGCCTATTACAAAATAATAAACAGATAAGAGTGCGCTTAGCTCAAGTCGATGCCCCAGAAAAAAAACAACCTTATGGTGATCGTTCTCGTCAATTATTATCTCGACTCATCTTTAAGAAAAATGTAAAAATCTCCTCTAGTGAATACGATCGTTATGGTCGTGTCGTAGGACAAGTATTTGATACTAGTGGTAAAAATATTAACTTAGTTATGGTACAACAAGGGCTTGCATGGGCTTATCGTGAATACATGAACGACAACCAATATTTACAAGCCGAAAATGAAGCACGCCAAAAACGCCTTGGTTTATGGCAAGGTCAAGACCCTATTTATCCAAGTAATTGGCGTAAACATGAAAAAAATCCATCTGTACCATTAGCTAAAAATCCTGCTACACCCGTACTCGCATTACCAAAACCAGGCACAACAAGCAGTACAATCAAAACAATAGGCTGCAATACACATCGTTCTTGTAAAAGCTTTTCCTCTTGTGAAGAAGCTACTCGCTTCTTTAAACAATGTGCTGCCGATTATTTAGATGGCAATAAAGATGGTATTCCTTGTAACTCGCTATGTCGTTAGTTAATTTTATGTATAAGCCTTTTGATATCGATCGCTTTCGGGCGCAATTTCCTTTTTTACAACAACACCCTACTGCTGTTTACCTTGATTCGGCAGCGACAACATTGCGCCCATCCACTTTAATTGAAGCAACTTCACAATTTTATTACTCTGCTGGTTCAGTCCATCGTAGTCAATATGATTGGCAACAGACCCAACAATTTGAGCAAGCTCGTCAGCTGGTAGCGGATTTATTACAGGCAGAAGATCAAACTTGTATTATTTGGACTTCAGGTACAACGCATAGTTTAAATAGCATTGCATACGGTTTATTCCACTGCTTCCAACCTGGTGATGAAATTATTATTAGTGAAGCAGAACACCATGCTAATTTCGTTATTTGGCAACAGCTTGCTCAGCAATACCAATTAAAACTTATTGTGTTGCCTTTGCTCCCTGATTATCAGCTTGATCTTGAAGCATTAAAGGCAGCCCTTTCATTACGTACAAAAGTAGTCGCGCTTAATTTTGTTTCAAATGTCACTGGATATCGACAGCCGATTGAACGAATTACCCCGCTGATCCGTCAAGCTGCTCCAAATGCGATGATTGTATTAGATGCTGCACAAGCTGTGCTTCATCAACCTATCTCATTACAACAACTTGATATTGATTTTCTTGCTTTTTCCGCTCATAAACTATTTGGACCTACCGGATTAGGGGTGCTTACTGGCAAAAAATCTGCCTTACAGCAACTTACACCACTCTTTTTTGGCGGTAAGATGGTGAAACAAGTGACTCAACAACAAACAACTTTACAAGAACTTCCTTATCGTTTAGAGGCTGGTACACCAAATATTGCAGCAGTAATTGGATTTGGTACTGTATTACAATGGTTGCAACAATACGATTTTTCACAATTAATGGCTTATACTCAACAGCTTGCTCAACAATTCCGCCACCGTTTTGCCCAATATCCAAATTGTCAATTATTTAGTGATCCAGATAGCCATATTATTAGCTTTACCTTTACTGGAATTGATAATAGTGATCTGGCCACCTTACTTAGTGAACAACAAATTGCATTACGTACTGGGCAACATTGTGCGCAACCTTACTTACATTTTCTGCAGCAACGCAGCACATTACGCCTTTCTCTTGCACCTTATAATCATCAGCAAGACTTTACACGATTTTTTCAAGCATTAGATAATGCCCTAGCACTGTTGGAGGAAGAATGACATTTGCTGAAATCAAAGCACTTTTTGCCAAAAGTGATAGTTGGGAACAACGTTACCGCCAATTAATTTTATTAGGTAAACAACTTCCTAAACCAGATGATCAAATACTAGAGAAAACTCCTCTAGTCGAAGGTTGTGAAAGTCGTTTATGGTTTAAAATCGACTACCAACAGCAGCAATGGCACATTATTGCATACAGTGATGCGCGTATTTTAAATGGGATTTTATTTATCTTAATGACTGCACTATCAGAACAAACAACTGAACAATTAGCACATTTTCAAATTACACCCTTGTTACAACAATTAAAAATTAACCAACGTTTGAGTGAAACTCGGTTAAACGGGCTAAAGAATATTGAAAAAATTATTAGTAAAACTGTTATTGAATTGTTATAGTTGTTCACGCAAAATTTAAATCAAATTTTGCAATCATTTTTTATTTAGAATAGCTCATTGCTATTCTTTTTTTATGAACAAAGGAGTGATGATGAATACAAAATCTTTAATCAAAACAGCATTATTTAGTAGCTTACTTGCTTTCAGTTCAATCAGCTTTGCTGATACTGTTGTACAAGAAATGCAATCCTTCAAAGAAAATATTGGCCCTGTATTAAAAGCTGAAAATGCAGAAATGATGCAAAAACATCTTGGCGAATTAAAAGCTGCGGCTCAACGCTCCCTAGAACTTGTTCCAGGAAGTTTAGCGAAAAAAGGCAAAGACAGCGCTGAATTTAAAGATTATCAACAAGGAATGCAACATTTCATTGCTGTCATTGATGAATCTTCTGCTTTAGCTGCAAAAGGTGAGCTTGAACAAGCTAAAGAAAAAGCCAAAGATCTTCTTTCTATTCGTAATGAATACCACAAAAAATATAAGTAAACATCTAGAAAAAAGTATAAAAAAAGGCTAAGTATCAACTACTTAGCCTTTATCTCATAGAGTAATATTATAAAATAAAGCGACTTAAATCTTCATTTTCAACAACATCACCAAGCGCTGATTTCACATAAGCTTCATCAATCACCACTTTTTCACCGCTCATATCAGATGCATCAAAAGAGATTTTATCCATCAAGCGTTCTAACACTGTGTGTAAACGTCTTGCGCCAATATTTTCTGTTTTCTCATTTACTCGGAATGCAGCTTCAGCAATCGTTGCAATTGCATCATCAGTAAACTCAACGGATACCCCTTCTGTCTGCATTAGTGCCTTATACTGCTCCGTTAATGACGCATTCGGCTCAGTCAAAATACGCTCAAAATCTTTCGCAGTTAATGCCCCTAATTCCACACGAATTGGTAAACGACCTTGTAATTCTGGAATTAAATCAGATGGACGAGCTACTTGGAATGCACCAGAGGCAATAAATAAAATATGATCGGTTTTTACCATACCATGTTTAGTATTAATGGTTGAACCTTCTACTAATGGTAATAAATCACGCTGTACACCTTCACGTGATACATCTGGTCCACTGGTTTCACCACGTTTACAAATTTTATCAATCTCATCAATAAATACGATTCCGTGTTGTTCTACTGCCTCGATTGCTTTTTGTTTTAACTCTTCTGGATTAATTAATTTTGCAGCTTCATCTTCAATTAAAACCTTTAACGCATCTTTAATTTTCATTTTGCGTTTTTTAGTTTGCCCGCTCGAAAGATTTTGGAACATTGACTGTAATTGGCTGGTCATTTCTTCCATTCCCGGCGGAGCCATAATTTCTACACCAACAGAACTACCTGCTGCTACATCAATTTCAATCTCTTTATCATCTAATTGACCTTCACGTAATTTTTTACGGAAAATTTGGCGTGTATTACTGTGTGTATCTGCACTTTCTACATTACCCCATTGATCTTTTGCTGGTGGCAATAACACATCTAAAATACGTTCTTCAGCAGCTTCTTCAGCACGATAGCGATTTTTATTAATTTCTGTTTGACGCACTAATTTCATCGCAACATCAGCCAGATCACGAATAATTGAATCCACCTCTTTACCGACATAACCAACTTCAGTGAATTTCGTCGCTTCCACTTTAATAAACGGCGCATTCGCTAATTTTGCTAAACGGCGCGCAATTTCTGTTTTACCCACCCCAGTAGGACCAATCATTAAAATATTTTTTGGTGTTACTTCATGACGTAACGGCTCTGGTAACTGCATACGACGCCAACGATTACGTAATGCAATCGCTACTGCACGTTTTGCATCTGATTGTCCAATAATATGTTTATCTAATTCAGAAACAATTTCACGAGGAGTCATCTCAGACATATTTTTATCCTTCTTCTATTTTATGTGTTGCCTGACTGACAACACCCTATTATTTGAATTACTTAACCCTGTTTTGTTGGCTTATGCCATATTATGGCAACTCTTCAATAGTGAAATTTGTATTAGTAAATACACAAATATCACCCGCAATTTTTAATGACTTTTCTACAATCTCTCGTGCAGAAAGATCGGTATTAGCAACTAAAGCTCGTGCTGCTGCCATAGCATAATTACCGCCTGAACCAATAGCTAAAATTTGATCTGCTTCAGGCTGCACTACATCACCTAATCCTGTAATAATCAGAGACTCTTTGGCATCAGCCACAATTAACATCGCCTCCAATTTGCGTAACGCACGATCAGTACGCCACTCTTTTGCCAGTTCTACTGCACTTTTTAATAAGTGGCCTTGGTGCATTTCTAATTTGCGTTCAAACAATTCAAATAAGGTAAAGGCATCTGCTGTACCACCAGCAAACCCTGCTAATACTTTATCCCCATATAAACGACGTACTTTGCGTGCATTACCTTTCATTACGGTATTGCCTAGTGAAACTTGTCCATCTCCACCAACAACAACATGCCCATTACGGCGAACACTTACGATTGTAGTCATAATTTTTTTCCTTCTTCTACAATTTACACAATGCTTCCCTATATGGGTGCAAGCAATTCGGTTTCAAGTTAAAAACCAAATAAAAATATCGCCTGCAAATTGACAGGCGATATCTTTTTTCTAAATAAATGAATTAAGCTAATTTTGCTCTTCTTGCTTTTACTGCTGCAGCTAAATCGTACAACACTTTTTCAGTATCCTCCCAACCAATGCAAGCATCTGTCACACTTTGCCCATATACCAATGTTTTACCTTCAATAATATCTTGACGACCTTCAACTAAGTTACTCTCTACCATCACGCCAAAAATATGTTGCGAACCTGCACTGATTTGACGACAGATTTCATTGCACACATCAAGTTGCTTCTTGAATTGTTTTGAACTGTTAGCATGGCTAAAATCCACCATTACATGAGGAATGCGACCACTCTTTTCAATATCTTTTACTGTTTTCAGAATATCTTCTTCAGAGTAGTTAGGACCTTTGTCGCCACCGCGTAAGATAATGTGACAATCTGGATTTCCTTTCGTCGCCACAATCGCAGAGTGACCAAATTTAGTAACCGATAAGAAATAGTGAGAAGCTTCTGCTGCACCAATTGCATCTAATGCAATTTTTACACCACCATTAGTCCCATTTTTAAAACCAACGGCACAAGAAAGACCCGATGCAAGCTCACGGTGTACTTGCGATTCGGTTGTTCTAGCCCCGATAGCTCCCCAACTCATAAAGTCCGCAATATATTGTGGCGTAATCATATCTAAAAACTCACCCGCAGCAGGTACGCCAAGATCATTTACGTCTAACAACAATTTACGGGCCATTCTTAGACCGTCATTTAATGCGTAGGTATGATCAAGATGTGGATCATTGATTAATCCTTTCCAACCAACTGTTGTCCGTGGTTTTTCAAAGTAAACTCGCATTACTACTTCTAATTCATCTTTTAATTCATCACGTAATACTTTCAATCGTTTTGCATAATCTAATGCAGCAGCAGGATCATGAATTGAACAAGGCCCAATTACCACTAATAAGCGATCATCTTCACGATGTAAAATATTGTGTACTGCTTGGCGAGTTTGCTTAACGGTTTTAACTGCGGTTTTACTTGCTGGATATTTTTCTAATAATGCGATTGGAGGTAATAACTGCTCTACTTTTGCGATACGAACGTCATCATTTTCAATACGAATATCTTTTTTAATTACTGCCATTGATTCACTCTCTTGTATTTTTGTACTACTAAACTAGTTCAAATGCTAGCATATACAATTTTAATTTCAACTATTATTTAATGATTATTTAAAACTTTTGCAGGCTCTAAGCGTGCAGCTCGAATTGCTGGATAAAGTGATGCCAATAAACTTAGCACTAATGTTGCTACAAACACTAAACCAACATCAGTAAAATGTAATTCACTTGGCATAAAATCAATAAAATACACACCATCTGATAAAATCTTAGTATGTAAAATCTTTTCAATAGCATAAATAATTTCTGTTAAATTTAATGCCACCATCACACCCAAGACAATTCCCCACAAACAACCTTTCATTCCTGAAAATAACCCGTACCATAAAAAAATACGACGGATAAAACGACTATCAGCTCCTAAGGTTCGTAAAATTGCAATATCACCTTGTTTATCTTTCACCGCCATAATCAAGGTAGAAATAATATTAAAACACGCAATGCCTATCACTAATACCATAGCAAGATACATTACGGTTTTAATCAAAGAAATATCTCGATACATATAACCAAAACTATCAATCCAGGTGTTTGCGACTAATCCTTGCGGATAATTTGCCAATGCAGAATAATCAAATTCATTGACAGAAAATGGCGATTTAATCGCTAACTCTACACCTGTTACTTGATTGTCTTGATAATTGAGATACTGCTGTGCAATTGATAATGGAATGAATGCATAGCTATGATCAAGCTGTCCATCTAAACGTAAAATCCCAGTGACTTGTAAACGGTGACGCTCTGGTTGAGCCATCTTACTTACGTCTTGATGTGTCTGGTTAGAAACCAATAATGACACCCAATCGCCTTCTTTAACCCCAAGATCTTTTGCAATACCTGAACCAAGAATAATCCCTTGTTTTTCTGCTACAAATTTCTGCCATGCATTATGTAAGACAAACTGTCCCACAGCACTCACCTGTTGCAACATTGCAGGCTCAATGCCTTTCACCTGAATCACTTTTAATTTTGCTCCAGATTCTGCTAATGTCGTAAATGATACATAAGGTGAGAACCCTGAGATTTGTTGATTATCTTGTAATGCTTGATGTAATTGATGCCAATTCTCAACCGGTTGGCGATCATAGCCTGTAATAGAAATATGTGGCACCACCGCAAGAATACGATGATTCAGTTCTCGTTGAAAACCATTCATTGCACTCAAGCCAATGATGAGTACCGCAACCCCTAATGCAATCCCCAAGGTTGAAAACCAAGCGATCAACGAAACTAAGCGATTTTTTTGCTTACCTCGCTGATAACGCCAACTGATAAAAAATGGCGTACTCATACGGTTTCCTCCGCCGTTAATACACCATCTCGCATTTGATAGCGTTTTTGCAATTTTGACGCTAAATTTAAATCATGTGTTACCAATAAAAAAGCAATGCCTTTTTCTTGATTTAACTGTTGTAATAATTCAAAAATATGCTCTGTTGTTTTTTGATCTAAATTTCCTGTCGGTTCGTCCGCTAACACTAAATCAGGGTTATTCACTAGCGCTCTTGCAATCGCTACTCGTTGGCGTTCACCACCTGATAGTGCTGATGGGCGATGATCAATGCGATGGGCTAAACTTACCGCTTTTAACATCTCTTCTGCTTGAGTATAAGCAATATCACGTTTTTCACCTGCAATTAGCATTGGCATTGCTACATTTTCTAATGCAGAAAAATCAGCCATGAGATGATGAAATTGATAGACAAATCCTAAATGGCGATTACGTAATTTTGCAATTTGGCTATCAGATAATTGCAATAATTGCTGCCCATTTAACCAAACTTCACCTGCTGTTGGCTTATCTAATCCACCCAGTAAATGCAACAATGTACTTTTACCTGAGCCCGAACTCCCTACAATAGCGGTTAAATCATTTGCTGCAATCGAAAAAGAGACTTCTTTTAGAACTGACGTTGCTTTATCGCCTTCTTGATAAACTTTTGATAATTGCTGACAAGCCAACAACGCAGTTGTTTGATTTAAATTAGACATAGAATTACTCATAACGCAACGCCTCCGCTGGTTCAACTTTCGCTGCACGATAAGCAGGATAAAGCGTAGAAACAAAAGATAAAGTTAATGAAAAGAGAATAATCGTTAAAATTTGTGGAATATCAATTTCACTTGGTAAAGCAAACCCTTGTGGATTTAGCCAAGCTAATAATGGCGTTAAATATTTTGTCGCTAATATACCAAATACTGCACCAAGCAAGGTACTCAATACCCCAATTACCATACCTTGATAGATAAAAATTTGCATAATTTGCTTGCGGGCTAATCCTTGTGTTTGCAAAATCGCAATTTCACCTTGTTTGTCTAACACCATTAGACTTAAAGAGGTCACAATATTGGCAATGGCGACTAAAATAATTAATCCTACCAATAAAGACATCATATTTTTTTCCATTCTAACGGATTGAAAAAACTCACCTTTTTGAGCCCGCCAATCGCTGATTTTCCATTCAGTACTAGGAAAATAATCAGGTAACTCTGTAATTAAAAAAGGATCTTGTAAAAATAGACGTTCACCTTGCACCTGATCTGGCTTAATCCGCAACAATCTGCCAACATCTTGTAAATTAGCAAAAATCTGTTCATCCATACTCCATTCAGGATAAATTGCGGCAACAGTGAATAAACGCTGCACAGGAATTCGCCCTAATGGGGTATAAACACTGTTTTCAGGAATTAATAAGCGAACTTTATCACTAACTTGTAATTGATTTTGTTGTGCCAATCGACTACCAATAATAAGATTAAATTCATTCGCTGGTAATAAAGTGTCTATTGTTTCAGGTAATGAGGCTAATAATGGATCATCTTGTTGCTGTTGCACACCAATTAATTGTGCAGCACTTAGCCCATTACTACTTTGCATAATCACTTGAGCCAAATTAATCGGTACGGCTTTAGTGATAAAAGAGGGTAATTTAGGCAGTTGTTGCTGTTGTAATGATAGTGTTTGTTGTTGTGGAGAAACAATAGCTTGCGGAATATGAGATAAAACGTTCTGCTTTTGGTAACTTTCTAACCCATTCATTACTGACAATACAATGATCAATGCCATTACTCCTAGCATAATGCCAATACTTGCCAGGCGGGTCACTAAACGACCAAAGCGATCTCCACTTTTAGAACGCCAATAACGTAATGCCACTAGTAGTGGAACATTTACCGACATAATTTTCCCTTTTATTGTTTACAACTTACAGAATAAATCCGTCCATTAATAAATGGACGGATTCTTCTCTTAATTATTTCTTATAAGCTTATTTGCCTGTTGCGACAAACTCTTCAATATTTTGCGCAACTTTATTTACTAATGTGGTAACTGCTGAATCTGATGCCCAAGCAATATGTGGTGTAATTAATAAATTCGGCATTCGTTTTGCTGCTTCCATTAAGACATTACCTTTTTCTGGTGGTTCTTGGCGCATTACATCAATCGCTGCACCTGATAATTGCCCAGAAGTTAATGCATCTAGCAAGGCTTGTTCATCAACCAAAGGCCCACGTCCTGTATTAATTAAAATAGCACCTCGTTTACATAAAGCTAATGTTTCATGATTAATTAAATTTTGGGTTGTTTCCGTTAATGGACAATGTAATGTCAAGATATCTGCTTGTGCTAACACGTCTTCAAATTTGGTATAACCCTCACGAATTGTTGCTGCACCTCGATGCTCTGCATACAGAACTTTCATTCCTAATAATTCAGCCAAACGCCCTACTTCTTGGCCTAAATTACCACGACCAAAAATCCCCAATACCGAGCCTTTTACATCTTTAATTGGATAGTCAAAATAACAGAATTGAGGATTATCAACCCAACGATCAGTAAGTTGATCACGATACCAGCTCATTAAACTATGACGTAATGAATAGATCATTCCTAATACGTGTTCTGGGACAGTAACTGATGAATAGCCTGTTACATTTTTTACAACAATGCCTAATTCTTTAGCGGCAACTAAATCAACATTGTTGGTTCCTGTTGCTGTAATGGCAATTAATTTCAATTTAGGTAGCTGTTGCATAACCTCTCGGCTAAATACAACTTTACTGGTTACTGCAATATCAACATCCTGCATTCTTTCAATCACTTGAGCAGCAGAGGTATGTTCATATTCAATCCATTCATGTGCAAAGGTAGGACGAGGAATTGGGATGTGTTTTGGAATGGCAGTACTATCTAAAAAGACAATTTTCATTACAGGCTCCTTACTAAATTTAGTAACAAAAACGTTTTCAAGATAACAATAAAACAGAGGGTTGCAAAGTAGAAATTATTAATTTAGTGACTGTTGTCCAATTTCTACGCAGCCCTCTATTTTTCACTGATTAGCCTAATTAGCGGTATCTAATTCAGCAAAACTTTTCACTAAATCATCCACTGCTTTCATTTGTGCCACAAATGGTTCAAGTTTATCTAGTGGTAACGCTGAAGGACCATCACATTTTGCTTTTTCTGGATTCGGATGCGCTTCTAAGAATAATCCAGCTAAGCCGATAGCTAACCCTGATCTTGCTAATTCTGTTACTTGTGCACGACGACCACCAGAAGCTGCACCAAATGGGTCACGACATTGTAGTGAATGTGTTACGTCAAAAATCACAGGACAACCTTTTGACACTTGTTTCATAATACTGAACCCAAGCATATCAACTACCAAATTGTCATACCCAAAGTTAGTACCACGATCACACAAAATCACTTTATCGTTACCACACTCTTCGATCTTTTCAACAATATTTCCCATTTGACCTGGGCTTAAAAATTGAGGTTTTTTCACATTGATAATTGCCCCAGTACGAGCCATTGCTTCAACAAGATCGGTTTGTCTTGCTAAGAACGCAGGTAATTGAATAATATCAACAACATCTGCTACTGGCTGGCATTGGTAAGTTTCATGCACATCAGTGATAATTTTTACCCCAAATGTCTTCTTCAATTCCTCAAAAATTTTTAGGCCCTCTTCCATTCCTGGACCACGATAAGAATAAATTGAAGATCGATTAGCTTTATCAAAAGAGGCTTTAAATACATAAGGCACTTTGAGTTTATCTGTCACTTTGACATACTGCTCACATACCTGCATCGCCATATCTCGGCTTTCTAACACATTCATTCCACCAAAAAGAACAAATGGTTTGTCATTGGCAATGTCGATATTGTCTAATTTAATTAGTTTATTTTGCATAATTTTTCCTTCAATTTATTGGAATGAATACGGTATTGCTTCTAAATCTTGTAATTGCAATCTGACTAATGGTGCAACTGGATCTTCTGGGCATTGATCAACAAAATACTGTAAATCAGGAACTGCTAAATGGAAACATTCCATATTGCCATAAACCACGCCCCTATCACGTATTTCATAAGGGTCATTCGGATCTTCTGCTAAATGGTGCTCGATTAGTGCTAATGCTTGTTCATTTTTACCTTCACGAATTAATGCATTCTTTAACACTTGGTAAATTCGATCTTCTAACTCAACCAAGTCTGCACTACGTACATACTCTTCTGTTAATTGTGTACCAAATCCTAAATAGCCTTCCAACCACGTTTTCATCATTTCGTGAGGCACATATTGTCCATCCCAAGGATTAATAAATGCCACCTCATCCCCAACATCTGCTCTTAATAACAGTTGTGTTGGAAAATTAATGCCAGTAATCGGTAAGTCATATTGCCCAGCTAAAAATAACAGCATAGAACCTAATACGGCTGGTGTTCCCTCTTTTGTCTTCAACACATTTGAAAGCATTAAATTTGAAGAGTAGAAATAGGTTTCCCGATCACAGAAAAACCCTTTTTCACCATAAAAAAACTGTAATAACAGATGGATCCGCATCTTAGGATCCGTTTCACCATCAAAAAATAATTTCAATTCACGTGTAAGATGCCCCATACGTCCATAAATACTCGATTTACTACAAGTAGGATCAATTACTTGATTCAACGATAAAATATATTGAAACAGTTGTTTTTTTTCTTCTACTCGTAAACTGTACTCTCTTAATTTTTTATCTGCATCTTCTTGCTTGTTCATTTTGTTATTATCCACTCCATTTCGCAAAAGTGACTCTTGGGTTACCGCCATAATCATTTATTGTTTGTATCTGTTGCCAATTATAGCGTTTGAACAATGTTTGCACGGCTTCTTCCTGCTGCCAACCATGTTCAAGTAATAACCACCCTTGTTTACGAATAAAACGTCTGCCTTGATCGATAATATGTTCAATATCCGCCAAACCATTATTCTCAGCAACTAAGGCTGAACGCGGTTCAAAACGTACATCACCTTGTTGCAGATGAGGATCATCCGCAGCAATATAAGGCGGGTTACTCACAATTATCTGAAATTGTTGTGTTGAAAGCGCAGAAAACCAATCACTTTCTAGAAACTCAACTTGTGTTAATTGATTCCGTATTGCATTCTGCTTTGCCAAGGTAACAGATTCTGCAATCCGATCTACACCAATAATTTGATAATTTTTTTGTTGTTGCTGCAACTCATAAGCTAACGCTAAAGCAATTGCACCAGTACCTGTGCCTAAATCTAATATTCTCAACGTTTCGTTTGAATCAAACTGATTAGCAATCAACGATAATGCTGTTTCAACTAAACACTCTGTATCTGGACGCGGAATTAAGGTTTTATCCGATACAGCTAAGTCTAGTGTCCAAAAACCTCTCTCTCCCACAATATATGCAATCGGTTCCCCTTGTAAACGTCTTGTCATATATTCTGTTAATCGCTGTTGTTGTTGTAGAGATAATGGAGTTTCCGCAAAGGCCATCAATTGTGCTGACGATTTTTGTGTTACAAATTGCAATAAAGCTTGTGCATCAACTTTTGCTTCAGCAATACTCTGCTTTACGCTTAGCTGCTGCACAGCTTGTTGTAACCAAGTTTGATAACTTAGCACCGAATTATTCATTTTCTGATAATGCAGCCAGTTGCTCTGCTTGATATTCCGTAATAATTGGTTGAATTAAATCTTCAATTTTTCCATTCATCACTTCATCTAAACGATAAAGAGTCAAATTAATACGGTGATCTGTCACCCGTCCTTGTGGATAGTTATAAGTACGGATTTTATCTGAACGATCACCTGAACCTAATAAACTACGGCGAGTATCAGCCTGTTCTGCAGCTTTCCGTTCTTCTTCTGCTTGTACTAATCGAGAGGCTAATACTGACATCGCTTTCGCTTTATTTTTATGTTGTGAACGTTCATCTTGGCACTCTACCACGATCCCTGTTGGAATATGTGTGATACGTACTGCAGAATCAGTCGTATTAACGTGCTGACCACCAGCACCAGAGGAACGATAGGTATCAATCCGTAAATCAGCAGGATTAATTTCTGGTAATGCAGACTCCGGCAATTCAGGCATCACTGCAACTGTACACGCTGAAGTATGGATACGCCCTTGTGATTCTGTTTTTGGTACACGTTGTACTCGGTGACCGCCAGATTCAAATTTTAGCTGTCCATAAACATTTTCACCGCTAATTTTAACGATTATTTCTTTATATCCACCTTGTTCACTTTCATTCGCACTTAACACTTCTGTACGCCAGCGTTTACTTTCTGCATAGCGGCTATACATTCTGAATAAATCGCCAGCAAAAATCCCAGCTTCATCACCACCTGTTCCAGCACGAATTTCTAAATAACAGTTATATTCATCATTTGGATCTTTTGGTAATAACAAAATTTGTAACTGTTGCTCACTCTCCTCAATTCCCGTAGTACAGGCTGCAATTTCTTCTTCAGCCATCTCTTTCATACTTGGGTCATCAAGTAAAATTTTCGCCTCTTCTAAATCGTTATTAAGCTGTTTCCAACGTGAAAAACATTTCACCACATCTTCTAATTGCGCATACTCTTTTGAGTAAGCTCGAAATTTTTCTTGGTCACTAATCACTGAAGGATCACCAAGCAAGGCTTGTAATTCTTCATAACGCTCATCTAAGGTTTCTAATTTACTAATAATTGAGGCTTTCATCATTCACCTTTGTTGTTATTGTCAATATTACGCTTAAAGTCAAAAATCCGCTTATTCTAACGAATAATCGGAAAGATGAAAAAGAAAATATCGATAAATTTGTGATTGTCCGATATTCATTAATCAATTTCCGCAATGGAAAATATCTTCACTTATTGGAAAAATTTCTGATGTCATTTTTCACTTATGTTATGTCGTATCTAACCTATTTATTCAGAAGCTATTTTTTAAATTTGTGACTTAGATCTCACGTAGGTGTGCAAAAAACAAGCCATTGAGCCAAATAAAATCATAAACTGTAAAAAATAGATTACATTGTAAACCTTTCTTCTATACAATCTGCGCCGTCATTCACAATCAGCGAGATTTTATTATGAAAAATAAAACGTTAGGGAGTTCCTTAATTGTTGCAGGAACGACCATTGGCGCCGGAATGTTGGCAATGCCACTAACTTCTGCAGAAATGGGATTTATTACCACATTAATTTTGCTCTTTTTATTATGGGCATTACTCTCTTATAGTGCTTTACTTTTTGTTGAAGTCTATCAAAAGGCAGACCGCAAAGATGCAGGGATTGCAACATTAGCAGAACAACATTTTGGTATGGTCGGTCGTATTTTAGCTACCCTCTCTTTAGTCATTTTTATGTACGCCATTTTAACCGTGTACTCTTTAGGCGGTGGTGATTTATTTTCCCCATTCTTAACCTTTGCCGGTGAACACGCAAATACCGTAGCAATTATTACTTTCGTAGTTGTATTTGCCATTATCGTAACGATTGGCACTGGTGCAGTTGATGGCTTCACTCGTTTACTCTTTATTGCTAAATTAATTGCCTTTGCAACTGTACTTTTTCTAATGTTGCCTAAAGTTACCTTAGAAAATTTAGGTGCAATGCCTCTCCACCATTTTTTAATTATTTCAGCCAGCCCCGTCTTTTTTACTTCCTTTGGCTTCCATGTTGTTATTCCAAGTATTAATAACTATTTAGATGGTGATATTCGCCGCCTACGTATTGCAATTATTGGTGGTACAGCCATTCCTTTAGTCGCTTATATTTTATGGCAAATGGCGACACACGGCGTATTTGAACAAGTTCAATTTATACAAATTATTCGTAACGATCCGACTTTAAATGGATTAGTCCAAGCGACATATCATGCTACTGGTAGTAATACTATTAGTTGGATTGTACGTACTTTCTCTGCTCTTGCCCTAATTACTTCTTTCTTAGGTGTATCTCTTGCTTTAGTAGATTGTCTAGATGATTTATTAAAACGAGTTAATATTAATGCATCTCGAATTAGTATTAGTTTGCTAACTTTCGTACCAACCTTATTAATTGCTCTCTTTTACCGTGATTTCCTTGCAGTTCTTACTTATGCAGGACAAATGTTCACTTTCTATGGGTTAGTCCTACCAGTGGGAATGGCTTGGATGTTACGTAGAAAGTATCCTGATTTACCTTATCGAGTTATCGGTGGTAACTTTGGTTTATTCATTGCATTGATATTAGGTTTACTGATTATGAATGTTCCATTCTTAATTAGTGCAGGTTACTTACCACCAGTTGTTGGTTAAATACCAATTTGTCATCAATGTTAAGCTAAGATGACAGTTACCTAGATTAAAGCCATCTTATTTTTTCCAAAATAAAATGGCTTTTCTGCATCAACTTGCTAAAGCTAATAATTCTTGTGCATTTGCTAATGAAGTTTGAGTTACTTCACTGCCACCTAATAAACGCCCTAACTCTTTCACTCTTTCATCATTATTTAACAGCATCACTTTTGTTTCTGTCTTACCTGATTTACAGAATTTCTCAACTTTATAATGATGATGACCATGCGAAGCAACTTGTGGTAAGTGGGTAATACATAAAATCTGTACAGACTCGCCAAGTGAACGCAATAATTTTCCAACTACATTAGCTGTTGCGCCACTAATCCCGACATCAATTTCATCAAAAATAATTGTTGGTACTGCATTCTTATCAGAAGTAAGAGTTTGTAATACCAATGCAATACGAGACAGCTCCCCACCTGAAGCATTCTTATGCAACGGCTGTGCGGTTTCACCTAAATTACTCATTAACATAAATGTAATTTGGTCAAATCCATTCACGGACAATTTTTCTTTATCTGCAACACATTGAATATCAAACTCCGCATTCTCCATCGCAAGTTGTTTAATTTGTTGTGTAACTGATTTCGCTAATAAAATTGCACCTTGCTGACGACGTTCAGATAATTGCTGGGCAACGGATAAAACATCTTGGTAAGCTTGCTGTTCCAACATAACAAGCTGATCTTCACCTTCAATATATTCTGCTAATGTTTCATATTCTCTTTTTAAGAGTTGATGATAGGAAGGAAGATCAGCTACTGCTACATGATGTTTTTGCGCTAATTGCAATGCTTGCTTAATCCGAATTTCAGTATGCGCTAATAATTCAGGATCATCCTCAATACGATAAGCCAAATGTTGAATTTCGGAAAACGCTTCTTGGATATAAATTTGTGCTTGTTGAATTAACTGCTGCGCATTATGAAATTGCTCATCAGCTTCCACCAATTCATCAACATAATGTGCTGCTCTGCTTAATAAATTCTCAATATTAGCAGTTTCATTTTCTGCTAATAATTGCAATACCGCTTGAGACCCCTTCGTCAATAGATCACTATTAGCAAGTCGTTTTTGTGTCATATCGAGTTCTTCAAACTCACCTGCTTTTAAAGCAAAATCATTTAATTCCTCAATTTGATAATGCAACAACTGCTTTCTTGCTTCATTTTCTGCACATTGTTGACGAAATTCAGTAAGATTTTTTTGTTGTTTTTTCCAATAATGATACTGTTCTGCAAGTTGTTGTAACAAGCTACGGTTGTGACAAAATGCATCTAACAGCGATAATTGATAATCCGGTTTTAACAAGCGTTGAGATGAATGTTGCCCACTAATTTGTACTAATAAATCACCTAACTCTCGTAATTGAGCCGCAGGGACAGGTTGATTATTGATAAACCCTTTTGAACGCCCATCAGCACTAATAGTTCGCCGTAAAATACACTCATCTGGAGAATCTTCATCATCTAACTCATGTGCTCTTAGCCATTGTTGTGCTTCTAAATTTTCTTGTAGAGAAAATACCGCACTCACATCTGCTCTTGATTCACCTGAACGTAACATACTACTTTCAACACGTTGCCCTAAACACACTTCTAACGCATCAAGAGCAATCGATTTTCCTGCTCCGGTTTCTCCCGTAACAACTGACATTCCTTGAGCAAAATCAAGCGTAAGATGATTAACAATAGCAAAATTATTGATTTGTAATTGAATGAGCATAAGAAACCTCCAATACTGTATAAATATCAGTATATACTGTTTTTTTATACAGTAAAGTATTTCTTATCTCCATTAGAATAATTTTTTCAACCAACCTAATTTAGAACTTAGAATGTTGTAATAGTTGTAATCTTGCAGATGTAACAACTTCATTCGTAAATCGCTTTTCTTCACCACAATAACATCATCAATACAGAATGGAATATTGACCTGACTATCACAACTCACTTCCAGTTGTCTGACATTATATTGCGCAAAACGGAAATGTAGTTTGCTGTCACCATCTACCACTAAAGGTCGGGAGGATAAGGTATGTGGGAACATTGGTACTAGGGTAATCGCATTGAGTAATGGCGTTAAAATTGGCCCACCAGCAGATAATGAATAAGCGGTTGATCCTGTTGGCGTTGCAATAATTAATCCATCAGAGCGTTGTGAAAAGCAGAATTTATCATTGATATAGACCTGAAAATCAATCATATGTGCGATTTTTGCGGGATGAATAACAACCTCATTAATAGCTTGATTTGATGAAATCACTTCACCATTTCGTTCTACATACACATCAAGTAAAAAACGTTCTTCTACAAAGAATTCGCCACGATCTAAACAAGCTGATAGCTGTTCATACACCTGATCTGGGTCAATATCTGTTAAAAAACCTAAATTCCCTCGATTAATGCCAATTAACGCAGTGTTATACCGTGAAAGAACTCGTGCTTTCCCTAGCATATTGCCATCACCACCAATCACAATAACTAATTCAGCAGCTTCACCAATTTCATCTAAAGTCGCAATAAAACGCGATTCTAGACCTAAAGCTAGACCTACTTCAGGTTCGACTAAAACATGATAACCACGATGTCTTAACCAAATAAATAGATCTTGGTGCATCTGTAATCTATCATCATGGCGTGGTTTACCCACAACGCCGATGGTTCTAAATGAGCGATGCAATGAATGACGATGTTCCTTTGTGTTAAATTCTTGCATAACAATTACCCAGTTGATAATGTTTCAATCCTTGAATTGCTCGAAATGCGTCATATATTAGCACAACTTTTGCCGATAAATTTGACTTAATCACACTCTGTGAGTGAATAATTAGCGGCAATAGTATTTTTTTGTTAAACTAGCGCGCGTTAAAGCATATATTTGATTTTGGAGAAAACTATGTCTGAACAGCAAACAACTACTGAAGAACAAGTACTAAATAAAGAAGAATTAAATGAACAAGTCACTGAGAATAATCAAGAACAAGAAATAGAAACCGCCAATGCAGAAGTTGATCCATTGACTGAAGCACTCGCAAAAATTCAAGATTTAGAAAGCCAATTAGAAGAAGCTGCAAAAAAAGAACAAGATATTTTATTAAGAACGCGTGCTGAAATTGATAATATCCGCCGCCGTACAGAAGCCGATGTAGAAAAAGCACATAAATTTGGATTAGAAAAATTCGCGAAAGAAATTTTAAATGTTATTGATAACTTAGAACGTGCAGCAGCAACCCCAAACACTTCAGAAGATGAAAGCGTAAAAGCGTTATTTGATGGTGTTGAACTCACATTAAAAGATCTAATTTCTACTGTGGCTAAATTTGGTATTGAACCTGTCGGTGTGGTTGGTGAAACCTTTAACCCAGATTTACATCAAGCTATCTCAATGCAACCAACTGAGGGCTTTACCACAAATCAAATTACTACCGTGTTACAAAAAGGCTATTTATTAAACGGTCGTGTTATTCGCCCTGCAATGGTAATGATTGCAGCTTAATTGTTTTTACCTAAGCCTCTTATGCAAGAGGCTTTTCTTTATCTTTTGAATCCCCTTTCAATATTGATTAGAATAACCTCTCTTTCATTACACAGGGAATCTATTGTGATTAACAGAACACCTTTACGTCTTGCGCTTATTTCAAGTTTGACCCTTTTATTTATTGGTTGTGCTAGTCAAGAACAATTTAGTACACCAGAAGTGACACTTCCACACACTAATCCTATTTGGCAACAGCATCAACAAGCAGTCAATGCAATTTCACATTACGCGGCTGATGGTCAATTAGGTTATATTGGTAACAATAAACGTTTTTCATCTTCTTTTAACTGGCAATATCTTGGCGAACAACACTATCGCCTCTATTTTTCATCCTTGCTAAGTCGTAGTACTTTAACTATTGAGAAAACACCTACTAATACTGTAATTTTTGACAATAAAGGTAACTATTATGCTGACAAGGATATTCATCAACTGCTCCAAGATGTGATCGGTTTTGATTTCCCAGTAGAAGAATTTCCTAATTGGATTAAAGGCGTACCAGGTAACACGCAAACTTATGTTGTAAATCAACAAGGTTTATTAAGCCATTTCAATTATCAATGGCAAGGTGAAAACTGGAAAGCCCAATATATGAGCTATAACCAAAGCTTATCGCCTAAATTACCAGAAAGTTTATTAATTAGTGGTCCTGATAAAAAACTAAAAATTCAAATTAAAGAATGGAAATTCTAATGTCGGTAAATGATTCTATTGTGGGTAAAGCATTTCGCTTTCCTTGCCCAGGAAAATTAAATCTTTTTTTATATATTAATCACCGCCGAACTGATGGTTATCACGAATTACAAACACTGTTCCAATTTTTAGATTATGGTGATTGGTTAACCATTACAATTAATGACATTGGTAAGATTGAGTTAGCCGATCAATTAGCAGGTGTTGCTATGGAACAGAATCTTATTTACCGTGCTGCAACCTTATTACAAAAAACTACAAATACCCAATTTGGTGCCACCATTCAATTAGAAAAACGATTACCCATGGGCGGTGGTGTAGGTGGTGGTTCTTCTGATGCTGCAACTACCTTAGTGGCATTAAACTTTTTATGGCAAACTCACCTACCCTTGGAAACATTAGCTGAATTAGGCTTACAACTTGGTGCAGATGTTCCTATTTTTATTCATGGTAAAGCGGCTTTTGCTGAAGGTGTTGGTGAGAAAATTAGCTATTGCCAACCACAAGAGAAATATTATGTTGTAATAAAGCCTTCAGTAGATATCTCTACGGCAAAGATCTTCCAAGATCCTAATTTACCAAGACAAACGCCGAAAAAACCACTTGCGATATTACTTACAGAAAATTATACAAACGATTGCGAAAAAGTTGTGCGAGATCACTATCCTGAGGTTGAACAAGCTATTCAGTGGTTGGTACAATATGCACCGCCCCGTTTAACAGGAACTGGTGCGTGTATTTTTGCGGAATTTGACTCTCAAGAGCGTGCATTAGCTGTATTTCAACAACGCCCAGCCCATTTATCAGGGTTTGTTGCCAAAGGGGTAAATGAGTCGCCTTTATATCTTACTCTTAAGCAATTACAAAAATATTTTTAGTGGATTGTTTTTCAATCTGGATCTTTAACACCAAAACCGAGGTTTACAATGCCTGACATTAAGCTGTTTGCTGGTAACGCAACACCAGAACTAGCAAAGAAAATTTCTGAACGTCTTTATACTTCTCTTAGTGATGCAATCGTTGGCCGTTTTAGCGATGGCGAAATCCAAGTCCAAATTAATGAAAATGTGCGTGGTTCCGATGTATTTATCGTTCAATCTACTTGCGCACCAACCAACGATAACCTGATGGAACTTGTCGTAATGATTGATGCATTACGTCGTGCTTCTGCTGGTCGTATTACTGCAGTAGTGCCTTACTTCGGTTATGCACGTCAAGATCGTCGTGTGCGTTCTGCTCGTGTACCAATTACGGCAAAAGTTGTCGCAGATATTTTATCTAATGTTGGCGTTGACCGTGTTTTAACTTGTGACTTACACGCAGAACAAATTCAAGGTTTCTTTGATGTACCTGTTGATAACGTTTTCGGTTCTCCTGTCTTAATTGACGATATTTTGAAAAAACAAGATTTAGAAAATCCAATCGTCGTTTCTCCAGATATTGGTGGTGTGGTGCGTGCGAGAGCGGTTGCTAAATTATTAAATGATACCGATATGGCAATTATTGATAAACGCCGTCCACGTGCTAATGTTGCTCAAGTAATGCATATTATTGGTGATGTTGCTGGTCGCGATTGTGTTTTAGTTGATGATATGATCGATACTGGTGGTACATTATGTAAAGCAGCAGAAGCATTAAAAGAACGTGGTGCAAAACGTGTATTTGCTTATGCAACTCATGCGGTATTCTCTGGTTCTGCGGCTAAAAATATTGCAAGCCCAGCCTTAGATGAAATTGTGGTAACTGATACTATTCCACTTCGTCCAGAAATCATTGCACTTAATAAAGTAAGAGTCTTAACTTTATCTGGTATGTTAGCTGAAGCGATTCGTCGTATTAGCAATGAAGAGTCTATTTCAGCAATGTTTAATAACTAATTTAATTATTCTTAAACAGAATAAACCCTGCCAAAGTGCAGGGTTTATTTTTAGCATTGATCTCTTTCATTAATTAATCATTCCAACAAAGCTAAAAAATCTGCTACTGTATGAAATGAGCCAAAAATCAAGATTAAATCATTTTTATTACTCTGATTTAACGCATTTTTTATACCTTGTAACATTGAATCAACCGATTCTGAATTAACGTGTTTACCTTCTTTTCCAGCAATCACATTCAATTTTTGCTGTAATACTTTCCCAGTCTGTCCGCGCTCACCCGCTAGAGGAACACAAGTCCATTTAGAAACAAATGGTAATAATGGCTGTAATACCCTTGCTGCATCTTTATCCTTTAAAATTCCACATACCGCATAGAGATGTTGATATTCTGTTTGTTGTAATTGTGTTGCTAAATAGCGCGCAGCATGAGGATTGTGTCCAACATCTAGTACAATTTGCGGCATAGTTTGTTCATTAAGCTTGAATCGCGTTGCTAATTGTTGTCGTTGTGCCGTCGTTAAACGTTGAAAACGCCCCGTCAATGTTACTGTTGCCAGACTATCCACCACTACCTGTTTTTCAATCTTAAACGGAAGAAATTGTAAGGCAGCTAATGCCGTCACCGCATTTTGTAACGGGATATGACATAAAGGTAGTTGCTGCCATTGTTGTTGTGAAGATTGCCAATTCCAGCTATTTTCGGTTTGTTGATAATCAAAATCTTGTCCTCGATACAATGTAGGGCAAGCTAATTTCTCGGCATAGGATTTAATTGAGTTTGGACAATCAGGTTCACCAACAACCAGCGGAATATGAGGACGACAAATTCCCGCCTTTTCAAAGCCAATTTTTTCTCGGGTATCTCCTAAAAAAGCAATATGGTCAAGATCAATAGAAGTAATAATTGCTAAGTTAGTATCAATAATATTGGTCGCATCTAAACGTCCACCTAATCCAACTTCTAAGATAATTACATCTAAATTCGCTTGTTCAAATAACCATAATGCCGCTAATGTACTAAACTCAAAATAGGTTAAAGACTCGGTGCGTTGAGATTCAATCGCAGAAAAAGCAGCGGTATGTTCCTGATCAGCAAGATCTTGCCCTTGAATTCTTACTCTCTCGTTATAACGTAAAATATGTGGCGATGAATAAACACCTACACGATAACCTGCTTTTAATAATATGGTTTCTAGTAAACGACACGTTGTACCTTTTCCATTAGTTCCAGCAACGGTAATCACAAATGCTTTAGGTTGTAATAAATTTAATTGTGCAGCGACTTTTTTAATTCGCTCCAATCCCATATCAATGTTTTTATTGTGTAGATGTTCTAAATACTCTAACCACTCTGCTAGTGGTGTTGTTACTGTTAAATCACGTTTTATCATACATTATCCTTAGTTTCTGCTTGCGTATCATAGTGAATATTGCCTAAAATCGCCAGCTGTCAATTCATTCTCTAATTTGAATTTAATAGGAAAAAATATGTCATCTTTATTTATTGCCATTTTTTGTAGTGTGGCAGTGAGCGTTTTTTTGAAAATCGCACGCAGCCAACAAATTGTGATTTCACAAGCTATTGCTTGTAATTACCTGATGGCAGGCGGTTTAACTTACTTTATTCTTCAACCTGATTTTATGGGCTTATCATTTAGCGATGCATTACGCCAAAATGAACATAGTGCTATTTTTCTATTACTCGGTTTTTTATTGCCAACAATTTTTTTAGTTATGGCAAAAGCTGTTGAATTTAATGGTATTGCTCGCGCTGATGCAGCACAACGCTTATCGCTATTTTTACCAATTCTAGCCGCTTTCTTATTTTTTAATGAGTCACTCACCACACAAAAAGGCATTGCGATTATTTCTGCTTTTCTTGCATTATTCGCGTTAGTATTTAAAAGTGGCTCACAAAACTCGGCAGGTGGTATTAAGGGATTCTTACTGCTATTTTTGGTTTGGATTGGTTATGGCGTAATTGATATTTTATTTAAACAAATTGCAAAATTCGGGGTCGCTTTTCCATTTGCCTTATTTACTTCATTTGTTATTGCTGGCTGCTTTATCTTTGCCTATTTAATTTTTACGAAAACTCGCTGGCAAGGCAAAAGTATGCTCGCTGGGTTATTATTAGGCGCATTAAACTTCCTTAATATTCTGTTCTATATCAAGGCTCATCAACAATTAAGCGAAAATCCATCATTAGTCTTTGCAGGAATGAATATTGGGGTAATGATTTTAGGGGCTATTATTGGTTTAGTTGGCTTTAAAGAAAAACTGAATAAAGTTAATCTTATTGGTATTGGATTAGGGATTGTAGCAATTATTTTATTATTAGTTCCCGTTCTATAAAGATAAAGGCTTCCTCTTA
>NZ_JAQIBB010000056.1:0-29523 GCF_027920745.1 Gallibacterium faecale
TTAAAAGATGCATATGACTTTTATAAAGAGGTTAAAAAAATAAAGAAGCTATTGCGCGTGGATGCTTGCAAGACGCCTATGACTGGATTTTTGAAGAGCTTGATGCGTTATTTGCAGAAAACAATGAGCGGGAGGAATAAGTGTGGTTTGTGATGATTATTGTATTAGCTTTTTTTGTCTTATTGGGATGGATAGCGTGGTTAGAAACTAGAGGTTAAAACCCTTTTCAATGCCCTTTAAACCTGGTTTAAGGGGCATTTATAAAGTGTTTTAATTTAAGAGGAAATCCGATGAAACAAGTAACAAAACAAGACATTATTGAGCAACTTGCCGAAGCCATGTCAACGATTGAGCAGTCAATTTGGTTGTTAAACGATGATGACATAAAAAACGCTAATAAGTTGCTTGATGCAGGCATGATAACCGCAGCAAGAGCGGCTCAGAGGTTGAAATTATTGAGTAATAATCAAGGAAATTAAGATGTCAGATAAGATTTTAAAAAAAATTAAGAAATTGCTTGCATTAAGCAAATCAACTAATCCACACGAGGCAGCTAAAGCACTGGAAATGGCGCAAAAATTAATGGCAGAACATCAAATTGATTATGTTGATGTTGAAGTATCATCAATACATAACAAAAAGAAGTTTGCAATGAATACTGCTCTATATGTCCTAATGCTGGCAGGGCTTTTACGCAAAGCATTTGGTGTTGAAGCCTATGTAAGTAATTGTTATGACAATAGTAGCAAATGGGGTGAAAAACAATGTCATGTTGTGTTTTATGGCGTAGAAGAAAAGCCAATTATCGCCTCATATTGTTTTGATGTGTTATACCGTCAACTACAATCTGCCAGAAAAGCATTTTACGCAAAACAGAATAAGCGATTAAAACGCAGTACATTAATTGCAAGAGCTGATGCATTTTGTGAAGGATGGGTGTTGGGCGTATCTAAAAATGTGCAACAATTTGTTGCCTCTGAAAAAGAAAACAACTTAATGACGGCTTACAAAGAAAGAATGGAAGCAGAAAGAACGTTTGGTACTCATAGCGGGCGGGAATGTGGCAATACCAAAGAAAAAGGCGATAACTCTCGCTGGCTTGGCTTTGAAGAAGGTAAAAAAGTAGAGTTGCATCATGGTGTAAATGGACAAGAGTTGAAAAAATTGGGGGCGCAATAATGAAATTAGGTCGCTGTCCAATTTGCCACTCTGACATCCATTTAGACCAGCTCTTAGAAGATGATGCAGGGCGAGAATTATTGGCACTAATTGCCAAGTGTAAATATGACGTTGCACGCCCATTAGTCGCGTACATTAGTCTTTTTCGCCCTGAGAAGTCAGGCTTGTCTAATAGTCGAGCGGTTAAATTAATCAAAGACGTGTTTGCACTATATCCGCAGTCTTTGCTACTTGCGCAAGCACTGAGCGATACAGTACAAGCAGTGCAAAATAAACGACGTAACGCACAAAATATTGCGCCGCTGACAAATCACAATTACCTAAAATCAGTGTACGAAACCATTGCACCGAAGTTTGCCAGCACCGTAGGCGAACCAATGCAAACAAAAGAGGTGCTTGAGCAACAAAAACAAGCAGAAGAACAGCGTAAAATCAATGACACCATTATGTATATTGACCGGTTATATCATATCGGACAAGCGATTGAACATCTTGCAGGGTATGATGTCTGGCTAAGTTGGAAACAGGAACAGGAGCGACTTAATGGAAACGCGTAACAGTTTGATCCAAAAAATCCATATCGCTAAAACACAATTACAGCTTGATGACGACACTTACCAAGGCATCCTAGCAAACACAGTGGGAAAAACAAGTTGCAAAGACTGCAATATAAGCGAATTAATCAAAGTATTAGATCAGTTTAAAGCGCAAGGGTTTGTCGTGAAATCGAATAAACATGGAAAACGCCCAACAGCGAGTAAAAATAATCCAACTCGCCAACAATATATCAATAAGATTGAAGCGATTATCGCCTCAGAAAAACTCCCCTGGTCTTATGTACACGGTATTTGTCAAAAATCATTTGGTAAAGCAAGACTCCAGTTTTGTGATGACCGGGAATTGCAAAAAGTGATGCAAATGTTAGCAGTCTATCAATATCGGAAACAACGGAAAAAATAAAAGACATGTATTAAGACTTAATATCAAACAACGCTGGAGAACAACCATGACCAACCAACTCACCTTAAACAACCACACTATTAGCTTAGACGAACACGGACGCATCAGTTTAAACACCTTGCATCAATTAAGTGGTCAAGGCAGTGCGAAAAAACCAGATAACTGGTTACGTTTACAAAGCACCCAAGAATTAATTGCCGAAATATCCCAGTTCTCAGATCTGAGAACTGCCCCTTTACAAGTGATTAATGGCGGTATAAACCGAGGTACCTACGCCCACGAATTGCTGGCGATTAGCTATGCAGGTTGGATAAGCCCTCGTTTTCAGCTCCAAGTCAATCAAGCCTTTTTGGATAGCAAACGACAGCCCATATCAGTAAAAAATGATATTCAGATAAATAAAGATGAATATATTGACTTGCTAAAATATAAAATTCAGTGCTTAGAACAGAATCAGCATAAAACAACTCGTTCTGCTCCTAAACCATTAAGTTTAGAAGAAAAACAAAAAATTGCTCAACTAAGCCAACAAGGCTACCACTATCGCCATATTGCTAGACAGCTTAACCGCTCTTTCTCAGCTGTTAGAGCGGTGATAAGAGAACAAAAATAACAACACATTTTGCAGAAAATGCTTTTTCAGCTTGACGCAAAACCAAAAAAAGTTTATTTTGCGATCAAGCTCGAAAAGCTAACGTAAAACGGACGCCACAACCGTTATTTCGTGGTATTTTTTTATCCACAATTTGAGTATCAGCACGCCCCGAGCGTCGGAATACCTAAAAGTGCGGTAGGAAAATGAAAAAAAATCTAAACAATGGTCGGGAGTGTGGTGAATACAACACTCGCAAGGGGAATAAATCCAGTTGATTTTACGCAACTTTTCGGCTCCCGACCGCCTAACTTACCGAATGATCAAATTTGAACATTCGAGAAAATCAATAAGTTAGCGATTACCCTCGAAAAGGAAACGTAAAATGACAAACTTACCTATCAAAGCCTTCACTGGCACAATCAATAATCAAACTGTTCAACTAATTAATGTTCGTGATCTCCATAAAGTTTTACGAGTGAAAACTCGTTTTGATATTTGGATTAGTCGCCGTTTATTAAATGGTTATTTTCGTGAAAACCTTGATTTTATCGAATGCTCAAATTTGAGTAATCGTGGATTTTTTAAAACAGAAGTCAAAGACTACCACCTTACTATCGACACTGCCAAACACCTCTGCCTAATGGAGCATAGCGAAATTGGCTATAAAATCCGTCAACAATTTATTGATGACGACAATAAAATGCGTGCCTTAATTCCCCAATTAACCGCAGAATTAGCCGAAGCGAAGCAACAACTTATTAGTATTCCCACCTTTCTCCGCCAAAACCCGAACCATGCCTATCGCCTTGCTGAACAGGCAAAAACTGCCTTTTTAAGGATTCACCCAAAGGCAAAAGCGTTACAACGTTATCGGGAAATGGGCTTAAATACCGCTGAAATAGCAACATTACTCGAATTAAGCGTCCATCAAGTGAAACGATTAATTACCCAAATGATTAAACTCGGCTTTTTTGATGCCAAAAATGGCAATCAATACACCACAAAACAGTTAAGTTTATTAGTATAAGGGGGCAATGATGAACAATATTAATCAATACGACAAAATTGAGGATATTCGCCAAGTGGCAGAGGGTTTAAAGAGCTTACAACATCTGCTCGAAATCGTGGATAATACCGCAGATCAAATTAGTTTAACTCAGCTTGCTTGCCTAATTGGGGCATTAGCCTTTAAATTAAATTGTGATGTGGATCAGATGCTAACAATATTAAGCTCGACAAAATAAGTAAAACTTTATAAGGTAAACCTCATTCGTTATGAATGAGGTTTTTTTATGGAGGAAAAAGTGAGAAATAAATTGTTATTAATATTGTTTACAATTACATCATTCTCAAATGCAAGTTTATTTGGAACAGATTTGCCTAAATGTGATGAAGTAAATGATACGTTATCAGAAATATTAGCGAATAGAACAAAAGAGACAGGGATAGATCTAACAATGAAAGGTATATCATCAATTAAAGAAGTTCCTGATGATAATCAGAAAGACGTTCGTACTTGTTATGCAATGTTACAAACGCCAATGTACAATAAGTTAGAAGTTTTGTATTCAATTTCTCCATATGAAAACAATCAATATTATGTCCAAATTGAAGAAGCGAATCCAATCATTGATAGTGAAACATTGGCTAATGCAACTAATGAAATGAATAATAAATTAGGACAAGATAAATTAGAAGCATTTGAATTAGCAAAAAAATATGGAGATATGAAAGAAGCTTGTTTATCTTTAAGTGTAGCTAAAAACTTTTTTCTTGATGCAAAAAATGAAGAACAGTATGCAAAAGTAAAAGAGCTACTTAAGGAAAATTGCGAGCATTAACTTAAGATTAGAACATAATGCGTATGAAACCCCAGTATAAAAGCTGGGATTTTTTTTGCATACAAATTCATAAAACATCCATATTTTTTCACTTTTTATTCATATTTCCTATTATTTCCTATTATTTACCACTCATTACTCATTTTTTATGCAAAAAATAACGTAGTTTTTAGCGTTTTTAAGACACTTTTTCTTTGGACGGATCCCGACTCAAAAAAACAGTTTTTTGCTCACTATGACGCACTGTGGAAGTTTTAAAGGGGTTTAATAGGTATGAACGATCAATCTATTGATCTTATTTGATTTTGGCGATAGAATGATCACAATATCTAGTGGTAGTTCTATTGTTCAATCACTAGATAGAGGAAACCCCAAATAAGTAATACTTATTTGGGGTATCAAAAGGGTTGTCATATACCGATGTTTCGCAGACAGAAATATATGATGACCTAACAAACAGCCTGCTTTAAAACGAAAAACAAGTGTTTGTGTGTAACCTAAACACCACATAATCATACCTTTTTGTTTTTCGTTTTTAAAGCAAAAATTAACAAAAAGGTGAAAAAATGCCATTAAAAAGCATTAATGTCCCTCAAGCGGACGATCTTAATAAAGTAATTGCGGTGGTGGAATGCAAATATCAACATGGTTATCTTTCTTCCTCTTTGCTTCATTTAACGGAAAGACAAGTCGATTATTATGCGCATAGTGCAAGGATACTTGGTTTCTTTGATGTTAACTTTAATTTAACACAATCTGGTGTTAATTTGGCGATTGCTCCAGTACAGATGCGGATGCAAATACTTTCTTCAGCATTTCGTGCTAGTGATGTTTATCTAGAGTGGCGTAATTGGTCATCAAATTCAGGTTTAATGATGCAAGGGCACGCAAGCCAATTTTTGGCAGATTATTTTTCAACAGCAAATCTACCAAAAAATCAATGTTTATCAGATAACCAGCAAGGAACGGGTACCATATCTCGACGAGCTAAAACGCTTGAAGATTGGTATTCTAGGCTTTACTAAATAATAATCCCGCCTAGTGCGGGATTTTTTATAAAAAGTATCCTCCAAAACTCCACTCTTTTAAAAATCTCGTGTTTTAATAGCCCTCAAAATTATAGGAGGGCTATTAAATGGACCAACTAACCTTAAATGATGTGCGTTATTGTTTGCCAGAAGTCGTATTAGAGATGATTGATGTGCTTGGATTTGCCGATACGCAGCAAGTCATTGATAAATTCGGTGGGACGCGTCTCTATTTTATGGATAAATCGCACTATTACAAACTAATCAAAGAAACGATTAATGAAAATGTAGCGAAAAAAATGCGTGATTTTTTTCGCACGGAGTCGGTGTATATCCCGCGTTGCGAAGTAGCGTTACGACTATTGCGTAATCTCCAATTTAAAGCCGAATATGACTATCTTACTAACAATGGGGTAAGCGGTCGTATGGCGATGGTACAACTCTGTCCGAAGTACAATATCACTGACCGCACAGGTTGGCTGATCCTAAAGCAAAACTGGCAACAAGCCTATCAACAAGATTTATTTTAGTGCTGAAATGCTGCACCAGTTTTAATTCCCCTTTTTTTTAGAAAATACCTCTACTTAATCATAGTTTGAGGTATTTTTTATGTCTTTTCCAATCACAAAAATTGTTGTGCATTGCAGCGCAACACAAAACGGCAAACTATTACGCACAAAAACACACACCTCCGCACAAGTCATTGACGGCTGGCACGCTAAACGCGGATTTAAGCGTCGCGCAAATCCCCCTATCTTTAATCCTCATCTCCCTCACATCGGTTATCACTTTGTGATTGATACCGACGGCACGGTCGAAACTGGTCGCCAAGTCGGTGAAATTGGCGCTCACGTTAAAGGACATAACGCTGGCTCAATCGGAATTTGTCTTGTTGGGGGTATTAGCATTGATGGTAAAAATTTTGGTCGCTATACCGCTAAGCAGTGGCAAGCATTACACAAGCTATTACGAGAATTAGAAGCGAAATTCCCACGTGCAAAAATCTGCGGACACCGGGACCTCTCTCCAGATTTAAATCACGACGGCAAAATCACATCAAATGAGTGGCTCAAGGATTGTCCATGTTTTGATGTGTGGGAGTGGCTAGATAGCGGTGAAGTGATTAACACAGACCATTTGTTTAATGAATAAGGAGAAAAAATGAGTGCAATAACCATTATTGCTACCACCCTAATTATCGGCTGCTGTTTTAAAGTTGGCGAGGCAATCGGTGCATGCATTGGCGACCAAATTAAATACCGCTATGTGTTATGGCGTGATAAACGGAGTAAAGATGAACAAGCAAGCTAAAAAATTAAAGTCAAAATTAAAACGAATTAAAGTGCATGGACCAGGGTTTATCGGTCAACAAAGTAAATTAGCTATACAAAGTCAAGCGCATAATGACGGGCTAACAAAAGCACAAATTATTTTTAGGAGATTGATATGCAATTAAGCGATTTAATCACTAACGACAATGGTCGCCTCTCAACAACAGCTTTTATCCAATTTTTTGGGGCATTGTTGATGGCGGGTGTGCTGACTTATTGCGTCTATCTTGACCGCAGCTATACACCAGAACTCTTTATGACCTTTGCAATTTTTTGTGGCGGGGGCGTTGCAACTAAAGGGTTTGCGAATGCGATTAAACGCAAAGGAGAGGAATAATGTGGCAAGTCTATTTATTAGGTGCAGCACTGCTTGCCTTTGTTGTCGGTTATTTACACGCGCGTTGGCAGGGTAAAAAAATCGCAGAACAAGCAAAACAGATCGAACAAGTACAAGCCGAAGCGAAAGCGATTGCGGAGGAATTAGACAATGCAGAACAACGTAAAAAGATTGAGCAAGCTAATCGTCGCCTTACTGCTCATGGGGTTGATGAGCAGTTGCAGTCAAAAGGTTACTTCCGTGAGGATTAGTGGTTGCACCTCGTTTGGATTGATTTATCCGAGTCGTAAAGACACCGACGACACCAAACGCCAAGTGCTTAACCATAATTTAACCTACGAGCGTGTGTGTGGAGGGCAAAATGGATCTGCAAATTAGTGGCGAATGGGTCTTTAACGGCATGGTGTCGATTGCTGTAACCTTTGTTGGCTTTTGGTTACGCTCGGTCAAAGAGGAACTCAAAGAGCTAAAAAGTGAGTGCAAAGATATCCGCAATCAATATCAGACCAAAGAGTTAGCGAAAGTGCAGTCTACACACACGGATAGTATTTTGGCAGAAATCAGGGATGAACTTAAAGCGATGAATCATAAATTGGATAAAAAGGTGGATAAATAATGTCAGCACGTACACAAAAACGACTCGCTCAACAAAATACTAACGAGAAATTAGACGAACTACTGGATTTAAGTAAAGAGGCAAACCGCAAAATCGACCGCATCGGCGAACGCGTCGATAATATCGACAATCGCTTGTCATCACTAGAAATGCAAGTCGGTAAAGTCACCACCAAGGCGTTTGTTGCCGGTGGCTTAGGTGGGGCGATTGTAACCGTCGGGATTGAGCTACTTAAAGCCAAATTTGGAGGCTAATAATGGCGCATGATGCACAAACCAAAGCACAACTCCGTCGTTATTACGTCTTTGACTTTTTTACGCTTGAGCAAGCTGCAGAAAAAGCAGGTGTCTCTTTTCCGACAGCACGACGCTGGAAAAAGCAAGCTGAAGAATTGGGCGATGATTGGGATAAAGTGCGTGATGCCCAATCCATTGCGGGTGGAAAAATTGAAGAAGTCGCTAAGGGAATGCTAACCCGTTTTGTGTTGCATTTTTCATCAGTGATGGACGAGTTAGAACAATCTGAGTTACCGCCGTCCGAAAAAGCGGAACTATTAAGTGGCTTAGGCGACAGCTTTACTAAAATGACCGCCGCCAGTAAGCGTATTTTACCTGAGGTTTCTGAGTTAGCCGTTGCACTTAAAACGGTTGAATTGTTGGGTGAGTTTATCCAAACCAACAAACCACAACTATTAAGCGAATTTGTTGAGTTGCTAGATGCCTTTGGGCAAACGCTAAATAAGGAGTTTAAGTAATGACCCTCTGTACGTTTGTGTGTGTAATTTTCGCTTGCCTCTCTGCCCGTGATGGCGGTGCATGGGGGTGGTGGGTATTGTTAGCAGTATTATTGGACGGCAACAAATGAAAAGCAAAGATTTTATCAAAGAGCTTGCCGCCTATGCCGATAGTTTACGCCAGAAACTCGAAGCCTCATTTGACGGCTGGGATGATAATCCGAAAGCTGTCGCAGAACGGCGGGCTAAGGTATTGGATAAAGAACAGGGCTATGATTATTTTGTGAGCCACTATTTTCCGCATTATGTGCGTTCTGCCTCAAAATCACTGCTCCACCGCTATTTATTTGCCCGTTTACCGCAAATCTTACAGCAACCAAAAAGCTGCTTAGATGCGATTGCCGCACCGCGTGGCGAAGCAAAATCCACTTTAGTGTCACAACTCTTTACGTTGTACTGCTTAATTACTCAACAGAAAAAATACTGTTTGATTGTGATGGACAGTATCGACCAAGCCTACCCCATGCTTGAAGCGATTAAGGTCGAGTTGGCATTTAACCAACGCTTACGCATTGATTTTCCCGAAGTGGCAGGGCAAGGACGGGTTTGGCAAGCGGCAACCATTATTACTAATGCAAACCAAAAAGTACAAGTCGCAGGGTCGGGCAAAAAATTACGGGGCTTACGCCATGGGGCGTATCGTCCAGATTTAGTGGTGCTGGATGATATCGAAAATGACGAACAAGTCCGCAGTCCTGATCAACGGGATAAATTGCACAACTGGTTGAAAAAGACCGTATTACCACTTGGCTCTGCCGACGGTAAATTAGATATTGTTTACATCGGCACCATCTTGCACTACGACAGTGTGCTGAATCGTACGCTTGCGAGTAAAGCGTGGCATACCGCCAAATTTAAAGCATTAATTAGCCTGCCAGACAATATGGCGTTGTGGGATAAGTGGGAAGCCTTTTATCTTAATGAGGGTGAAGCGGTTGCCGATGCGTTTTATCTTGCAAATAAAACGGAGATGGATGCTGGCTCGGAAATCTCGTGGGAAGCTCGTCCACTGCTTACGCTAATGAAAATCCGTGCCAGAGACGGACACAGCACGTTTGATAGCGAATATCAAAATGACCCAATCAGCAGTGATGACGCGATATTTGCAAATAGTATCCAATATTGGACAGCGTTGCCTGATGACTTGATTTTTTATGGCTCACTTGACCCATCAATGGGTAAAGCCGGAGCAAGTCGTGACCCGTCCGCAATTTTAGTCGGTGGTTATCATCGTCCAACCGGTAAATTGTATGTAGTTGAGGCACAAGTCAAAAAACGCTTACCTGATTTGATGATTGAGGATGTGATTAGGTTACAACAACAGTATCAATGCAAACGCTGGTTTGTCGAAACGGTGCAATTTCAGGAATTTTTTAAAGATGAACTCGTCAAACGCTCAGCGCAGCGACACTGCCCTGTACCGGCAACGGCGGTTAAGCCTAATACCGACAAAATGCTACGTATTGAGAGTCTGCAACCGCATATTGCAAACGGTTTGATCTTGCTACATCACAGTCAGTCTACCTTGATATCACAATTGCGTCACTTTCCAAAAGCCGACCACGATGACGGCCCGGACGCGCTAGAGATGCTGTGGCGCAATGCGGTGAACAACAGTGCGTTGATTGAGTGGCAAAGCCTTGCCGAGAGTGGTATTGAAACTGATTTTGATGATAGCGATGAGGATTTATACAGTATTTGGCGGAGTTAATTATGGCAAAGAAAAAGAATAAACAGCGACAACAGTTAAGATTACAGCAACAAAAAAAATTAGATACCGCATTACAAACGGCACGCGTTACAGAAACAGGACGCATTATTGCAGACCATCCGAGTCATAAAATCACGCCAAGTAAAATGCAGTCCATCTTTGAGTCGGCAGAAAGTGGCGAATTAAAAGAACAACACGAACTCTTTGCTGATATTGAAGAACGGGATAGTGATATTGCGGCGAATATTGCTACGCGTAAACGTGCGGTACTCACGTTTGACTGGCATATTGCTGAGCCACGTAACGCCACACCGCAAGAAGAAGCGTTACAGCAAGAGATTGACGAACTCTTTTACCAGATGACCAACTTTGAAGATTTGGTGATGGATTTAATGGATGCGGTGGGACATGGTTTTGTTGCACTTGAAATTGACTGGCAATTTGTCAATGGCAAATGGTTACCGAAACGCTTTATCCACCGCCCGCAATCGTGGTTTAAGCTCGATAAAGACGACAATCTGTTACTTAAAACGCAGGAGAATTATGAGGGAGAGCCGTTACAACCGTATAAATGGGTGGTGCATACCCATAAATCACGCTCGACCCAATTAGCTCGTGTGGGGCTTTACCGCACGCTCGCGTGGCTTTATATGTTTAAGCATTACTCCGTCCACGACTTTGCCGAGTTTTTGGAGCTGTACGGTATGCCTATCCGAATTGGGAAATATGGTGCGGGGGCAACCGAAGCGGAAAAACGCACCTTACTGCGAGCATTAGCCCAAATTGGACATAATGCCGCGGGGATTATGCCCGAGTCGATGACCGTCGAATTGCATAATGTCGCTAATGGGGTAAGCCAAGGGAACAATCCTTTCTTGCAAATGGTGGACTGGTGCGAAAAGTCGATTGCCCGTTTAATTTTAGGACAAACTTTAACATCAGGAGCGGATGGTAAAACCAGCACTAATGCCTTGGGGCAAGTGCATAACGAAGTACGACGTGATTTGTTAGTGTCTGATGCAAAACAGTTGGCTCAAACGATTACGCAACAGATTATCTTGCCGTATATCCAAATTAACATTAATCCAACTATCGACCCGATGCGGATTCCTTATTTTGAGTTTGATACTAAAGAAGTCGAAGATTTAACAAAATATGCCGAAGCGTTGCCAAAATTAGTGGGAGTTGGGGTAAAAATCCCCGAACAATGGGTGCGTGATAAGCTCGGTATCCCCGACGCAGAAGAGGACGAAGCAATTTTAAACGCCGTTAAAACGGATTTTAAACCTGATTTAAAAGCGGAAAAAACGGCATTATCAACTCACCCTGCGGGGTGTCCTTGTGGCTGTCAACAAGGAATAGCATTGTCTGCGGTAGATAATGAGCAACAAGTATTGGATAGTGAGCTCGATAAAGCACTAGCAAATGTTGATTTTAACGCACAACTTGATCCGATGGTCAAACAAGTTGTCGGTATATTGCAAACTGTTGAGAGTTATGAGGCGGCGTTTGAAGTACTGGCACAACGCTACCCGACTTTAAATACCCAACAGCATCAAGACTATCTGACTAAAGCAATTTTTTTGTCAGAATTACTAGGAGCACACAGTGTCGGACGTTAGTTTTGCGTTTAATCTTGCCCCCGAAAAAGCAATAGAGTTTTTAAAGCAAAAACGACTGTATTTAAATGGTGTGGATATTGACGAGTTGCAGTTAAGTGCGAGAGGACGAGCAGCTAAGATTGCTAATTTAACCAGTCTTGAGATGATGCAAGATATTTATCAATCGTTGATAGACGCCAAAGCAGAGGGAAAAGCCTTTGGCGAATGGCGCAAAGGTTTATTAGCGCATCTTGATAAAAAAGGCTGGTTACATACTGAAAAAGTCGGGCGCAAGCAAAAAACATTAATTGCAGATCCGAAAACGGGGGAAGTTTTTGGGACACCGTGGCGACTGAATACGATTTATCGCACGAATGTTCAAGCTGCGTATTCTGCACAGCGGTATCAACAACAACGTGATAATGCTTTGCATCGCCCTTATTGGCAATATTCTGCTGTCGGCGATAGTCGCACGCGTCCAAGTCATGCAGCGTTAAACGGTAAAGTCTATCGGTATGATGATCCGTTTTGGCGGACATTTTACCCGCCAAACGGCTTTAATTGCCGTTGTAGTGTGATTGCACTCAGTCAACGCCAAGTTGACAAAGAAAATATCACGGTTGAAACCGCTGAGCTTGAAGAGTACATCAATGAAAAAACGGACTATCGCACAACAGGTGTAAAAGTGGGGGATCGTGTCTTTATTGCGGATAAAGGCTTTGATTATCATGCGGGACGTAGTGTGTATAAACCTAATTTAGACCGTTATCCTGAACAACTTGCGCATCAATTTGCCAAGCGTGAAATGAGTGGTGAGAGTTTTAAATTAGATTATCAACAACTACAACGTGAATTAACGCCTTATCTCGCACAATTAGCGAAATTAACTGGAACAGATAAAAGTAATAAGCTAGTTGAAGTCCGAAATCTCTTACGCAAAGAATATAAGTTTGCTGCAGGCGTGTTAAGTGAAACGACACAAGAGATAATGCAAACACCATTAAAAACGGTGTGGTTATCTGATGATAGCTTAATAAAGCAGATTGTGAACCGGGAAAGCCAAGCATTTACAGCAGATGATTATGCTATATTGCCTGATATTTTATATCAGCCGACAAAAGTGGTGGAGGATAATATACAAGATAATTATCGTTTTTATCACAATGTGAATGGTAAGAAAATGGTAATAGTGATCAAGGTCTTAAGAAAGACTAATGAAATATTTTTGCAATCATTTAGACAGGTAAGTGAGAAGCAATGGAAAAAAGTATTTGAATAGTTTGTGGCTAGGCAGGGCTCGAACCCACTGCACACAATCCCCGACACTCTTTCAGTCGTTCGTCCGCGATCCTCGAGATTCATCGCTTTTCTAGCCACGTTTAGGATATTACTATGATTAAAATAGAAGTCAACGACCTAGAACAATTAATCAATCAGCTGTCACAATTAAAAGATGGGATTGTTTATAAAGCTCCGTTAATGCGACAGCTTGCAGGGACAATGAAGACCGCCGTTGATCGCAATTTTGCAGCAGGTGGTCGTCCAAAATGGTTGGGGCTAAAAGCAAGGCAAGGTAAACCGTTAATTGATAGCGGAGAGTTGCGTAACAGTATCCAACAAACCTGGGATAATGATTATGCCATGGTCGGTACGAACCTCCCTTATGCGGCATTACATCATTTTGGTGGCACGATTAGCGCAAAACGGGCGAAGTACCTTAAATTTAAAGTGGGTGATAAGTGGGTACAGAAAAAACACGTCACGATTCCCGCACGTCCATTTATGCTTTTAACAGAAGACGACAAAAACGAAATGATACAGGATATTCAATCCTATTTTCAAAAATTGATTTAATACCCGATAAAACGCCCGTGTTGGCGTTTTTGCTTTTTTAGGTACAATTTATCGTGCAAAATTTTTTAAAACGTTTTAAAAGCGATTTAAAAAGATTTAAAAACACTCTCACTGCGTATTTCTTTACGCATCCAAATCCCAGAAAAAAATCAAGTGCTGAAATCGTGCAGCACGAGCATTTTTTTATCAACGTTATCCTGTAATCCTCAACAGGAGGATTGCATTCATGAAATTAACTGCCATTGTTTGTAGCGAGATTAAACAGCCTAACGGACGTATCCAGTTATTTCCGTTTGGGCGGTTTTATCCGTCTGATGGTCGTCCAGAGGGTAAAGGGGGCTGGTATGTAGATGACACAAACGGTTATGCGTTAGCGGATAAGATTAATCAATCTACCGTCAAGATGATGATTGATTACGAGCACCAAACCTTATTTATTGCACAAAACGGACGGGGAAATCCCGCGGCGGGTTGGATTGCTCATGCAGAATATATTTCTGGCGAAGGCTTGTTTGCCGATGTCGAGTGGACAGACAAAGCCTCTGCACAAATTAAAGACAAAGAATACCGCTACATCTCACCTTATTTTTACACCGACGACAACGGCAAAGTGTTAGACGTGATTAATGCGGCACTAACAAATCGTCCCGCACTACACGAATTGCACGAAGCGATTGCCACATCTCAACTTTACCAACATCAACAAGAGGACAAACCAATGCTGAAATTATTGCAAGCATTATTTGATTTACCTGATGCCTCCGAAGAAGTCATCAAAGAAAAATTAACGGCATTATCTGCCGAAAAAACGAAAGCAGGGATTGCTCTGAGTGCTGTTTATAGCGAATTGGCAACACAACAACAAAAAGCAGTGGCGTTATCTGCACAAGAACCAGACCCAACCAAGTATGTCGCACTGTCTGAAATGAAAGCCGTACAAGATGAATTACGCCAGCTTAAAGAAAGTGTTGTGACCGATAAAGTCGAAAAAATGGTCGAGGTGGCATTATCAGAGGGGACATTACTCCCGGCACAAAAAGAGTGGGCAGTGAAACTCGGTAAAGTCAATCTACAAGCCTTATCCGATTATTTGTCGGTTGCCCCAAAACATAATCTCGGGGAAAAACAAGCTAAAGGGGATCCAAATGGGCAAAAAGTCGCACTGTCTGCTGAAGATAAGTGTGTCGCTAAAATGCTGGGATTGACCGAAGAAGAGTTTATCAAAAATAAAGAATTAGGAGCATAAGCTATGGCTATCGAGTTTAAAAAATCGGAAATTTTAAAAAGTTTAGATACCCAATTTCGTGCGGAATTTAGTAAAGGGATTGCCCATATTGCACCGCAATACACAAAATTGGCGATGACCGTGCCGTCAAATACGGCAACTAATACGTACGGCTTTATGCGTGCGTTTCCGCAACTGATTGAGTGGGTCGGTAAACGTACCATCAAAAATATGTCAGCCGTCGGTATGACGCTTGAAAACAAAAAATATGAAGCAACGGTTGGTGTGCCACGCGAGGCGATTGAAGATGACCAGCTTGGACTATTTCGTAACATGATGGCACAAGCCGGACAGTCCGCAGGTGAACTTCCAGACAGCTTGTTGTTTAAGTTGTTGCTGGCTGGTGAAAGTACCTTGTGCTACGACGGACAAAACTATTTTGATACCGACCACCCGTATTACCAAGATGTGGACGGCACTAATCCAGGTACCGCACAAAGCAATATCACCACAGGGTCTGATACTGGTGCGAAATCGTGGTATGTGTTTGATACCAATAACGTGATTAAACCATTTATCTTCCAGGAGCGTACCAAACCTGAATTTGAGGGAAAGTTTGACCCGTCTAAGTCTGACACAGTCTTTATGGAGGACGTCTATCTTTGGGGTGTGCGTTACCGTTGTAATGTCGGTTTTGGCTTTTGGCAGCTTGCTCACAAAGCCAAACAGCTCAACCTTACCGCAGAAAATGTGATGGCTATCCTGACTAAAATGACCACGCTCAAAGCAGACGGCGGTACGTTTATCAATGTGCGTCCAACCACATTAGTTGTCCCGCCAAGCCTTGAAAAGGCGGCATTAGACATTTGCAAAGCGGATGTCATTAACGGTACTACAAACGTGCTTAAAGGACGCTTAGACGTGATGGTCTCCCCGTACATCATTGAATAAGGAGTGAAAAATGGCAAAACGAACCAACAAAACACCTGATGCCGTCAACGATGAAGTAATGCAAGAGGATATCAATCAAACCGAAGAAAATACGGTGGATAATGCCTCAACAAAAGAGATCGAAAAAGATGGGCAAGATGCTATCAATAGCAATGTCTTTGAGCCAGTTGCCATCGAAGTGTTGCTACGTGCAAATCATCCGCAAGAGAGTTACGGACGCATTGGGCGTCGGTTTAACAAAGATACGCCTGTTGTGATTGAGTTAAAGGACTTGAGTGGCGAAGATGTCTTTGCGCTTGAACAAGATGTTTGGCTTGAAACAAGATATATCGGGTAATGACGATGTATGCCACAGCAGATGACTTTGTCTTACGCATTGGTGAACAGCAAGCGATTGAATTAACCGACCGTGACCGTACGGGTGAGATTAACCAGCAAGTGCTTGCTATTGCGTTGTCTGATAGCAGTAGTCAGATGGATGGCTACTTACTTGGGCGCTATACCCTACCGCTGGCTAGTATCCCAGATAACTTAGTTCGCATTTGCTGTGATATTGCTCGTTATCGTTTGGTCAGTATGTCTGAGGTAACGACAACCGACGAGATTATCGAGCGTTATAAGCTCTCACTTAAAGAGTTAGAGCAAATTGCGAGCGGTAAAATCTCACTTGGGATTGCCTCTAACGAGACTCAGGCGGAAGACAGCGTTGGTGTCATCTTTAGTAATCCAGGTAACAGGATATTTAGTCGTGATAACTCAAATTGAGCAAGCATTAATTAATCGGCTAGTGCGTGGGTTGGGGAAATTGATTTATCGAGTAGATAGCTATCACGGTGAGTTAGACGATGCCACGATTGATGTTCGTCGTTTACCGGCTGTGTTAGTGACGTATGGTGGCTCACGGATTAAGCGTGCTAGTGTCTCCGCTCGCGGACATCGTCATAAAAGTACAGATACGTTTGTTGCGATTGTGATGGTGCGGTCATTACGCAGTAATCAAGCCGCACGGCAAGGTGGAGTGGCGAAATTTGAGGTCGGCGCAAATCAACTGGTTTATGCGGTGTTGCGATTACTCACAAATCAAACGCTGGATAATTTAGTTGAGCCGATAAAGCCGGTTGCGGTGCGGACGCTCTTTAACCACTTGGAATTGCAAAAAGAGCGATTAACGGCATACGCCGTCGAATTTGAGGTTTGTTACTCAATTCAACCGCCACTTGAAGATGGCGAATATCCCACACCGACTGATGACCCGACACACCCGGATTACTTGTTTAATGCGTATAACGGCGAATTAACGCCACCGCATTATCTGGAACGGATTACTGGCGTGATTACTGACCCAGAAGCAACAACAGGGTTTGATATTAAAACGGAGACGAAAGAATGAAAGTAAAAGCCAAAAATGGCATTAAAGTGCCAAAAGAAAATAGTCCATTTAGCTACATTGAGCAAGAGCCGGTCGAAATTGAGGCAACGCTCTACTACCAACGTCGTATTGCTGATGGCGATTTAATTGTGGTGGCGGAAACCACTCGCACAACACGTAAAGAGGTGACAAATGGCTAAAATCGAATTTGACAATATCCCGACATCATTACGTAAACCGGGTGTTTATACGGAATATAACTCACGTAATGCTGTAACAACGCTCCCGACAAACGAGTCAGAAGTGTTAATTATTGCACCAATGACGACTGAGAGTGTCACCAATTTTACGTTGCCACAGCGTATTTACTCGGACAAAGAGGCTGAAGCGTTATTTGGTGCAGGTAGCTGGGCACATTTAATGGCACGCATTGCAATCCGTAATAACAATCTCCTTAACTTATCTGTGATGGGGTTAAAAGACCACAGTGCAGGTGTGGCAGCAACTGCAACATTAACGTTTGCGGGAACAGTCACGATGACGGGCGTGGTAACCGCTAAAATTGGTGGTGTGGATTATCAAGTCCGAGCGGATAAAACCGAAACTGAGGTTGCCGTAGCAAATCGATTAATGGCAGTGATTAACAGCACAACAGACTGTCCAGTAAAGGCAACGCTCAATGAAAAAGTGCTGACATTGACCGCAAAATGTAAGGGAGAAATCGGTAATGAATTGACATTAGCGACTCAAGTAACCGCAGAGGGCTTAACGATTACCTCCACTGCCTTTGATAGTGGAGCAACCAATGCCGAACTGGCACCTGCGTTAGCAAGTATCGCAGGGACGCATTATCAGATTATTGTCTCACCGTTTACCGATGACAAAAATGCCAAAGCACTCAAAGAGCATTTAGTCAGTGTGTCATCACCGACGGAGGATAAACCGGGTATTGGTGTGATGGGCTGGCGCGGTACGATGGCGGCGGGAACCACGTTTACTGAAAAACTCAATAGTGAACGTATCACGGTGGGATGGTATAAAGGGTCGATTGAAGCTAACGCACTGATTGCAGCAGGCTATGCGGCTATCATTGCGAAAGAAGAAGACCCAGCACGCCCACTTAATACGCTGGAAATTTTAGGCTTAACGGAAGTCGATGCGACGCAAACCCCGTTATTAACTGAAGTTAATCAAGCATTGTTCCACGGTTTAACCCCAATTACGGTGGTTAATCACACCGTGCAAATTATGCGTGCGTTAACCACGTATATGCGTAATCCGACTGGTGAAGATGATATTGCGTATCTGGATTTAACCACGATTCGCTCGCTTGATTATGTGCGTAAGTCCATTCAACAACGGATTCGCTTGCGTTTCCCACGCGAGAAACTTTTGAAGCGAACCGAAATGGCAGTACGTTCTGAAATTTTGGATGTGTTGCGTTTGCTCGAAGAGCTGGAAGTGGTAGAAAACGTCCAGAAAAACAAAGACAAGCTGTTAGTACAACGTAATATACAAGATCCAAATCGCTTAGATACGGCAATTCCGTCTGATGTAGTCAACGGATTACACGTAGTAGCGAACCGTATTGACTTAATCCTATAAGCGAGGTGAGACATGGAAAAGTATGCTGGTAGTGCTGTCCTTGAAGTGGACGGCAAAGAAATTGAAATTGTAGAGCTCTCGGTCACGAAAAATCCGGGACGTAAACTAGTTAAAGCGATGAATTCAAAAGGGCGAGCGAGAGGGTATGCGCAAGGGATTGCAACATGGGAGTTATCATTGACTGCGGTGAATCCATTAGATGATACCCTTGATATTGATTGGTGGGCAATCGATAACGCTAAAGTCACAGTGTATCCACTTGGTCACAATGATCAACGTACTTCTTATGTAGAGTGTTTTGTCACTGAAGTTGGCGAAAAATACACCGTAGATAACGAAGAAGTTATTGATATTAAGATGTCCGCGTTAGATGAGGTCAAAGAGTAATGAAAAAGTTATTACTTGGTATTACTTATCAGAACCACGTGCATTATCACTTTGATGTCTTCCCGCTAACATTAGCGGGAGAATGCCAAGCGATGGAGGTTATCGAAAATTTAGGCTTGCATGATATTGAGACGCTCAGCTATCAACAACAACGCCTTGTTGAGCTAGCTTATCTTGCACAACAAATGACGATTGAGGGTATCCCTCGCGATGTTTTAACCCCAGAGTTTTTATTTAATGCACTCAGTACAGATGATTATGTGTTGATTAATGAAAAAATTGCCGAAATGCGAAAAAAGCGTATCGACGCTGGGGCAAACCAAGCGAGCAACAGCGACGATTAAAGCGACGCTATGTGTTACGTGATGCAGTAAAAAATTATCAACTTATCACGGTGTTACTTGCAAAAATGGGCTTTACAGCAGCACAAGTGGCACAAATGAGTGCGATTGAAGCGCAAAGTTGGTTAGCTGTTTATTTGGAAAGTCAAGGGATTAAACCAGCAACGCAAAACGGCAATACAACACATTACATTATTCAACGTAAAAAGAGGGCGTAAGCCCTTTTTTTATAGGATTTAAACGACGTTTAAAAAGGGTTTAAAAAATGGCAAATATGAAGCTCGGCATTGAGATTACCGCACAAGATAACGCCAGTAAAGTCGTCAAGACGGTCGGTGATAATGTAGCAAAAACGACCAAAGCCACCGAACAGCAGACCGTGAAGTCGGGCAAAAAAATGGAAGACGGCTATCTTAAAGCGGCGAGGACATTTGAGCAAAGCTATAACCAACGCAAGCAAGCCTACCGCACGATGGAGTCATATGGATTACGCTCAGAACGGGCGATACAAGCTGAAATCAACCGTACGCGAGAATCTTATAACCGATTACGTAATAGTGGCGTGATGTCAAGTCGTGAGCTTGCCAGAGCCACTGAAGCACATCGCCGCAAAATTGCTGAATTAAATGCCGAAATGGGTAAAACCTCGTTTGGGCAAAAGATGGGGGCTGTGGGACGTACAGTAATGGGCGTTGGGGCTGGTCTAGCTGTGGGTGTAAGTATGGCAGCGCGCCCGATAAAAGATACAGCTGATTATCAACGTGAATTAGCCTATCTTGCTAATACGGCTTATGCCGACCGTGATATTACTGGACGGCAACAAGGGATGGATAATATCCACGCAGCGATTAAAGATAGCCTGAAATACGGTGGTACAAAAGAAACTGCCATGGAAGCATTGAATGAGATAGTGTCTAAAGGCAAAGTGAGCGTAGATGATGCTTTAAAGTTATTACCTACTGTACAACAAAATGCTATGGCAACGGGAGCAAGTAGCTTAGATATTGCACAACTTGTTAATGCTGGACTTAACTATGGTATTAATCCAGAACAAATCCAAGATTTTATTGATTATGCTAACGCATCAGGTAAAGCAGGTGGGTTTGAGTTACGAGACATGGCGCAATATGCACCGCAAATTTTTTCTGCAGCAAAAGGGGCTGGGATTGAAGGTATGGACGGTGCAAAAGAAATTTTTAAATACTTACAACAAGTCTATAACGTTTCTGGCGGTAGTGCAGAAACTGCAACAAATACGATTAACTTTTTAAAGAAGCTCAACTCGCAAGATACTATTAATCGGGCTGAAAAAATTGAGTATGTTGATCCAAAAGATGGTAAGAAGAAAGGGATTGATTTAATTGGGTCGATGAAAAATTACATGGCGTCAGGGCAAAATACCGTTGAAGCCTTTTTGTCGATTGTTGATCAGGTCTTAGCTAACGATAAAGAGTATCAAAAATTAAAACAAGCCGTTGATAAGGCAAAGGATAAAGATGCGAAAAAAGCAGCTTTGGAGCGTATTGCAGGCTATGTTGAAGGGTCGAAAATTGGTGAACTAGTGCCAGACCAACAGGCTTGGATGGGGTTATATGGTATCCGCTCACAAACACAAACTGCGAAAAATATTGATGATAGCTATCTTACCGCAAAAGGTGGAACAGCAATAGATGGGCAATTAATCCTCAATCAAGCCGCGACAAAATTTGAAATTGCCTCAAATGCAGCGGAAATGAGCAAATATGAGGCGTTTAAGAATACAACAGATTTTACAGGAGATGTGGCTCAAAAATTAGCAGATTATGCGTCAGCTTATCCGGGGTTAACGAATGCGTTAGTTGGAGCAGCCGAGAGTATCAAAATTCTGGGGTCTGCTGCCTTTGCTGCTGCTGGCTCTTTAGCAGTTTTGGATTTACTAAAAGGTAAAGGCGGTGGATTGGGTAGTGTTTTGGGTCGTACAACGACCACTGTGGGAACGGCTGCAGCCACTACAACCGGCAATGCTATCACACGTGCTGGTACGGGGTTACTCTCAAAAGCCAGAGGATTGGTCAGTGTACCGGCATTAACACTTACCGGATTGGCGATAGCTGCTGACAATGCGCCAAGTTATTTTGCGCAAAAAGAAGCCAAAGATGAGCAACAAGCTGACAGTAAAAAGCAATTTTATCAAGCCGTCACCCAGCAAACAGCCGCAAAAACCGATTATTGGGCTGGTTATCAACCGCCAAAGCTGACAACCACCCAACAAGCACAAAAAACACAAAATGCGATGGCATTAGCGTATGGTGGTGCGGCAATGGCGTTAGATAATGAAGTTGCAGTAGAACGTGTGAAGCAAGGCACACTCAGTGAAGCAGACTATCAAGCAAGAATTAATCGTAATGCAAACCGGATTGAGCAATGGCGAAATACCACGACTGATACGCCTTACCAGGGATTAAAAAATATTGATATGCATCAAGCAGGGAATCCTTTACAACACGCGGTGCGAACACAACAAATTAGTCATACTGATAATTCGGTACAGCAAAGTGTGCCAACTAAGCAAATGGCGAATGTTGAAAAGATATATCAAGGGCTAAAAAACATTGATATGCGCCAAGCTGGTAATCCTTTACAACAAGTAACTCGAAGTAATCAAGCTGAAAAATTTGATTTAGCAAGCGAAGTACAATCAATGGGGCAAACGTTGTCAGAGACACTTAAGCGGATATTAGATAATCAAAGTTATACGCTTAAAAATCTGATTACGGTTGAGTTAGACGGACGACAAATTGCCGAAGCCGTCTCAGAAAAACAATATCAACATTTTGTGAGGGGGTAAGCAATGGGTTGGACTGTACCGATTCGCCAGGCGAGTTTCCGTGGCGTGAAATTTGATGTGATTACGGTTGACGATAGCTTTGAGCGAGATACTGTTGAGCATGCTTATCCGTATGTGAATGGTGCGGATATTGAAGATTTAGGGCTCACACCACGCACTGTCACGTTTGAAGCAATCTTTAATGGACCGGGTTATTTAACTGATGTCAAACGACTGCTCGCTGCATTACAAAAACCGGGTGCAGATACACTGACACACCCTATATTTGGGCGAATGCAAAATATGATTTGTCGCTCAATGTCATTACGCCATGATGCTGATTATATCAATTATGCGTCTGTGGGTTTAACGTTTGTCGAGACGACACCCGCAAAGCCAATATTTTTATTTGAGTTTTCGATTTTCGGCAAAATTGACGCACTGTTATCCATGTTAGAGGACTTTGTTGATGATATTTTGGATTTTTATGCCGCAATGATGGAGGTCGTGAGCTTTGCTTTTAATGTTAAAGACCGATTACTCGGTGCGTGGGGCGGTATCTATTCTATTGTTGATGCTGTTAGTCAGTTAATTGATGATATGAGTTTAGACTTACCCACTCTCGTCACACAGACAACATTTCAATCTCAATCATCAAGAGTCGTAGCTAAACTTGCAAATGAGTTAGATTATGCAATTAAAACTCGTGCCGGTATAAATGACATGATTGATGATGATATTGTTACACAAACAAAAAATGATGTAACGTCACGTACAAATATAACACAAACAAAATACAATGCTAGACAACGTAATACATATACAACAAGTAGTACGAAACATAATACAGCTACAACTGGATTATTATATAACCAAGATCGCTTTAATGATGCATTAAATCTTGTGCGCCAATTACAGCAAGTTGCTGATGATATTGTAACGGGTAAAAATGACAGTTATGCGCGTGAACAAACACGTATCAAATCACGTGTTACAGCACTCAGCAAAGAAGATGTAAAAGAAATAGACTGTGCAATTAAACTCATTAGTACCACAACACTTGCACATTTAACTGCACAACTTATTGCAGACGAGATTGATAATTTATTACCTGCAGAAATCGAATATATGATCACAACAATACGTACATTGCTTCAAGATTGTATTAATACAGTTAGGACATTGCAGAAAGAGAAACAAAATTATCAAACTTTAAATGACAAAGAAACTGCACGTTATACCAGTGCTTATCGAGTGATTGAGCAATTACGTCAGATATCCCGCGATCTCACTGCTTTGGCAATTAATGCGATTAATCAAAAACCGCCGATAATTATTCGCGAAGCACCTATAACCGGAACATTGCAACAAATTGCACACGCCTTTTATCAAGACTATACGCGTACTGACGATCTATTGCGTCTTAATCCACAGATTATTAACCCGAATTTCATAGAAAAAGGAGCGTTAATTAATGGCTACACAGTATAACTATCCCTACGACAATGACATTGTCGTTGAAATTGACGGTAAAGCACACAGTAACTGGAAAAGCTATGACATTGACAGCGATTTTTTAATCCCCGCCGATGCGTTTAACTTTGATATCGGTACGCCAGCGAATCATACTGTGTTACCCGATTTGTCGGGTAAAGAGGTACGGGTAAAAATTAATGGGCAAATCGTACTCACAGGGATTGTCGATGCAACACAACATCAAATCAGCAAAAATAGTCGGACATTTAGCTTAAATGGGCGAGATAGAGCGTCAATTTTAGTCGATTGCTCTGCCCCGACCACAAATGTGAAAGGATTGACGGTACTAGACGCGATAAAAAAAATTGTGGCGCCTCTTGGGATTAAAAAGATTGAGTTGCGAGCAAAAGACAATAACCCCGTGATTGATAAAATTGATATTGAGCCGAGCGAGACAGCATGGAGTGCGGCTTTGCGGTGTGCAAATTTTGCCGGATTACATCTGTGGTTTGATCCAAACGGCACGTTAATCGTTGGTGGCCCAGATTACCGCAGTCCGCCTGTGGCGACATTATGTTGCCAAAAAGACGGCTGGCGTAATAATTTTGAGCAAGCCCAGCTTACGTATGATATTTCGCAGTCGTTTAGCGAGGTCACGTTTTTAGCACAAAAGCACGGACGTAGCCATGATGACAATAAAAACAACTTAAAGTGGGTATGGCAAGATAAAAGCGTCAAATTTTATCGTCCAAAAACCGTCGTGATACACGATGCTGAAGACTTGGAGTTATTAAAAAAGCACGCGAAAAAATATCTCTCGGATGCCGCACTGAATGCGTTTACGCTGACGATTATTGTCCCTGACCATAAAACCGAAAGTGGTGTATTGTGGCAACCAGGACAACGTGTGCACGTCATTTGTGAAGAATACGATATTGATGCCATCTTTTTTATTATGGGGCGGCGCTTTACGCTATCTCGCTCACAAGGGACACAAACTGAACTACGACTAAAACAAGATGGTATCTGGATACCCGATGCGTTCCGCGAACACTCAAAACGCGCGCGCAAACGTAAAGGGAAAAAAGCAAAAGAATTGATTCAACTAAGACCAAGCTCATGAAACTAATAAGACAACAAATTGGACAGATGATTGATAATGCTGGTAATGCGATTCGACAAGTGTTTCGAGGTAAAATTAATCTTACAAAGTCAGCAGATAAAATCCAAAAAGTGCAGGTCTCGGCATTAGCGGATGAAACGTTACAAGATGTCGAATTAATGCAGCAATTTGGCTTTACTTCACACCCACCATCGGGGACAGAGGCGTTAATAATCCCGATAGGGGGCAAAACCTCGCATAGCGTGGTGGTCGCAACGGAAAACGGACAATTTCGCGTGAAAGCCTTAAAAACAGGTGAGGTTGCTATCTATGATCAAAGTGGCTCATCGATTGTATTAAAGCAAGGTAAAGTGATTGATATTAACTGCACTACGCTCAATATCACCGCACCGACCATTAACATTAAAGGCAATATCACACAAAAAGGCTCTATCACAAATAACGGCGATGTGACCTCAAGTGGCGTGTCATTGGTCGGTCATACTCACACGGGTGACAGTGGTGGTACAACCAGTCCACCAAATTGATTAATTCCATTTCTTAAAAGCGTGGTGCTGAACCCCAGCACCACGTTTTTTTTTATCTACTCTCTATCATTAACAACATGGACAGAGAGATCAGCCCGCTTACCGGGGACTACACATTATCACAGACAGATACACTGCAAAATGCTGTGTATATCAGGCTTACAACTCCTTTAGGCTCTTGGTGGGCAGATGGGCGTGTAGGCTCCCTGCTCCATTTAATTCAGCGAGAGAAAGATAAAGAACGCGTTGGCTTACTCGCTCAACAATATGCCGAAGAAGCCTTGCAGCCGTTAATTGATGACGGTCGCGCTCAAGCTATCACAGTAGATTACGTACAGCCACACAACGGCACCTTGCAACTTTTAATTAGTGTGACAGATGCACGTGGCAAAACGTACGAATTTAAACATCCCGTAAAAGTAATTTAAACCCATTTTAAAGGACATTTAAATGTATCTCGTACCGACACTTGATGAGATTAGACAACAGATATTACGTGACTATCAAAGTATCAATCCAACGATTGATATTAGTGTTGATTCGGATACTTTTGCGCGCGCAAGTAGTTTGGCGGCTGTTGCAGAAGGCTTATACGCACATCAAAAATGGCTTATCAAACAATTTTTTCCTGATTCATCTGACACGGAATACCTCGAAAAGCACGCAGGTTTACGTGGATTACGACGTAAAAATGCGACCTATGCCGACGGACAAGCAACAGTAACAGGGCTGACTGGTGCCGTTATTGCAGCAGAGATACAGATTAAAACTGACGATAACCGTTTTTACCAGACAACTCAAGCCGTCACGATTGGCGAGTCTGGTACTGCGGTAGTCAATATTAAATCGTTAGCGATGGGTAGCCAACAAAATGTCAATAAAGCAACTGCAGCGAGCTTTATGTCTGCGCCGACAGGTGTCCAATCTGATGTCGTGATTACAAAAGTGACGGGTGGCACAGATGCAGAAACGGATGCGTCATTACTTGCACGCCTACTCGAGTTAATCCGCCGTCCACCAGCGGGTGGCAATAAATACGACTACAAAAACTGGGCATTAGAAGTAGATGGCGTAGATGCGGCTTATGTCTATCCGCTGCGGAGAGGATTGGGTACTGTTGATATTGCGATTACAAGCAATAACGCATTACCGAGTGATGACACCGTAACCCGTTGCCAAAACTATATTGATATTGTACGTCCCGTTACTGCGGTCGAATCAAGAGTCGTAAAACCCGATGTGACACAAATTAATTTTGACATCAAAGTCAAAGTCGATGGACTGACTTTACCGGCAATTACTGCAACGATTAATAGCGGATTAACTGCTTATTTTGACACGTTACGACCAGGAGACGACTTAATTGTATCGCAACTTGAAGCGATTGTGAGTGATATTGTCGGCGTGGTTGACCGCCGGTTTACTACACCGACGGCAAATCGAAAAGCAGATGTCATTAATAAAATTGAGTGGTTTCGGCTCGGCAATGTGACAGTGACGGAGTTGCTTAATGAGTAAGTATCAATCTGTTTTAGCTCACCTCTATCCTCCCGTTAGCTACAACATTAATGGCGAGCAATTTACCGCACAGTGCGCAGTGGATGGACAAGCATTTGACTGCTTACAAGCAAGTGCTGAAGCAATTCTCAATGTCATTGAACCTGTGACCTCTAATAATCTATTAGCAGATTGGGAGCGATTGTGTGGTATTACAACAGACGTCTCAAAGACTTACAGCGAGCGTGTTAAACGCGTTATTATTCAGCTCAACACCATTGGAGGCTTATCAATACCGTACTTTTTGCGACTCGCTGAAAGTATCGGCTACACCATCCAAATCAAAGAGTTTTCACCGTTAAAAAATGATTTACCAAATGCAGGTGATATTCCGATTCAAAACTCGCCAACAGAACGTTTGATTTTTATGTGGCGTGTTACGGTGATTAACGGTGATGACAACATTATTTATTTTCGCGCTGGACAATCATTGGCGGGCGACCGTTTGGTCGATTTCGGAGACCCGATTATTGAAGAATTTTTTGAAGATTTAAAACCCGCTCACACTTACTGCTACTTTGCATATCAATAATTTAGGAGAGAGTAAATGAAAGATTTAATGCCTGTCATAATATCAAGTGATGGTCGATTTCACGATGGTAATCCAGCAACGGGTGAACTAGGTACAAGAGTTACAGCACAATATCTAAACAATGTACAAGATCACATACGAGATGTTGAAGCAGAGTTAAAATATGTATTGTCAAAAGCAGGACTTAATCCCAATGATGATAAAACAACTCAAGTCTATGATGCCATCATTGCGATTATTAACGCTAACCGTCGTAGCGCAAGCACAACAAGCAAAGGAGAGGTGCAGCTCACTGATAGTATTAATATGGCATCTAGTGTGTTTGGTGCGAGTGCTCTTGCAGTTAAAACCGCTTATGACAAAGGCGTCGAAGCGTTGAACCTCGCCAATAGCAAGCAATCACCAGCTACTACTCTTGCCGGATACAGAATTAAGGATTTTGTTGTTAGACATATCGGTACTGATGAAAACCTTAACGATATAAGAACAGCGGGTATCTACACACAAAGTAATTCCACACGAGCAACACTAGATAAAAACTATCCAGAGACTCAAGGAGGGTCATTAGAGGTGATTAATCCAGGAGGTCTTTTACAACGATACACGTGCTTGCACGATAATCACGTTTATTTACGCAAAAAATACAATGTAGGAAATACCGAATCTTGGACGCAGTGGAGAAGAATAGATGCCATAGATAAGCTAGATTTATATACTGGCGGCACAGTAAACGGTGATGTAACAATTAGCGTCGGTAATAAGCTGTACGCTCATAAAATCTCATCAACATCAAACGGTGCAGACTTTCTTGATTATTATTCAGATAGAGGGCATGTATTTTATAACGCAAATAACATCAAAATAGCCACACTATCAAACAGTAAACTCGGCGTTGTGGGTGACTTAAACATAAACAACAATATGTTGATGTTCAGTGATGGCATGGCAGCGGGTGATGTTAGTTCGGCTAAAGACTCAAAAAATGCAGATGGTATCTGGGCTGACGACATAGATAACATATTCCATTTTCAGTTCGACTCACCGTATAAAACCGACGGTGGCAGAGGAAAAGCGATATTAAAAGCAGAAGATTTTCATACTGGAAAAGGCAATACACTTAATAATGTTGCAAAAAAAGCAGTTGACGCATATACACGTGCAGAAACAGCAGAACGTACGGCAAACGCCAAGCAGTCTCCTGCTACAACTTTAGATGGATACGGCATTAAAGATGGGGCATTGGCTAAAGGTCTCACCACCGAAAATTTAAATGCCGTTACTATAGTTGGTCTGTACGGGCAAAAAGAAAATGTCAATGCCACAAGTGGCAGAAACTATCCCTATACAGAAGCAGGAGCATTGCAGGTTATAGGCTCAGCTTTTGGTGTAATGCAAATTTACACGACTTGGAAGAAAAATTATGTCTTTGTGCGTAATCAAAGGCCTGATGGGTGGAGTGATTGGGTAAGGATTGATGGTTTAGATAGACTCCCACTAACAGGCGGTATATTACTTGGTAATTTGGGTATCAAAAGTAGTAATTGGTCTAGAGTCGAGCTATTTAACGATGCCAATAAGCGCTTAGTCATGGAGACAGTACCTGATACTGCTAGCAGTATTGGTACTATCATATATCGCGATGCAAGTAACAGTAATGAGGCTGTCATTAGTATCCCACGTAAAAATGGCACTATGGCATTAATTGAGGATATCGTTAATACAGTTAAATCGTCTGTTAGCCGTAGTAATAAATCCCGTACTAATACATTCCCGCTGGG
>NZ_JAQIBB010000057.1:0-75760 GCF_027920745.1 Gallibacterium faecale
ATCTTACGATTGTACTTATAGCGTATAATGGCACATTAACTAACCAATCTTGTTCTCGATAATCTGCCATAGAAAATCGAACGGCTTGTTTAGGTTGGAATTGTTCTACATATACTTTCAAACTTTTTGCTTTTAAGTTTTCTTCAGCTTTTACTTCAATTGGGATAATATTTTGTTTCTGTTGTAAGATAAAATCTACTTCTGCAGTGCCTCGTTCTGTTGCCCAATAGAAAATAGGATTTTCTTGGTTAGCCATAATTTGTTGTAAGACATATTGTTCAGTTAATGCTCCCTTAAATTCACTAAAAATACGGTGACCTTCTAGTAAAGTACTTATATCCAAATAACTTTGTGCAGCCAATAATCCGACATCTAAACCAAATAATTTAAATGCATTATCTTGATAAGTGGATAAAGGTAAATGCGGTTTTTTTATTCGTGGTATGGCATAAACTAAACCACTATCTTTTAGCCATTGAAGGGCAATTTCATAGTCTTTACTTCTTGCGCCTTTTTGTAATTGTGAATAAATAAATTTTTTATTTTCTTTTGCTAATTGTTCAGGAATCGCATTCCATACAGAGCGTACTTTTTGAATAGTTTGTCCATCAATAATATGTTTAGAAAAATCTTGTTCATATGCTATTAATAGATTCCGTTGAACTAGTCTAACATCTTCAAAATTTTTACTATTTATAAATGTTTGTATTGCTTCTGGCATTCCCCCAATAAAATAATACTGGCGTAGTAAATCAATATAAGAAGATTTCATTGCAGAAATTAGAGGCCAGTCTTGTAATTCTAATAGTTGTACTAATTCGTTTTGGCCTATTGCGTGTAAAAACTCAGAAAAATCCATTGGGTACATGGATAGGAAATCAACTTTACCTACAGGAAAGGAGGTCTGGTGATGTAATGATACGCCGAGTAAGGAACCTGCTGCAATAATATAAAATTGTGGGGCCTTTTCATAAAAGTATTTTAGGGCAGATAACGCTTGTGGTACTTCTTGAATCTCGTCAAAAATAAGTAGAGTATTTTCTGCCTGAATATCTACTCCACTTTCAATTTTGAGGCCTAAAATTAGACGGTTAATATCATAATCACCAGAAAATAGTGATTTCATGCGAGGATTATTCTCAAAGTTAATATAGGCATATTTATTAAAAAAATTTTTACCAAAATATTTCATAATCCAAGTTTTACCAACTTGTCTAGCACCTTGAATAATTAAAGGTTTGCGTTGAACTTTTGCTTTCCAATGTTCTAGTGATTTAAGGATTTTTCGTTGCATACAGTAAAGTGATTGAGAAATTTTATTTATCTTATATAGAAGAATACATTTTTTCAAATGAAAAAATGGTAAAAATCTCATTTTTTCAAACTAAAAAATGATAAAAGTCCACACTTTTTCAAATGAATTGCTGAAAATAAAACAAAAAAAGCCAACATTGTTGGCTTTTGTCTTTATATTACTGTTCTATTCCTTATTGTTTGGATGTTGAACCTTCCTCAACAACACCTTTCCTGCAAAACTGACTAGTAGATGTAGGACTAACAATATAATCGAAAGTAGATAAAGTGGTGTGTTACCAAAAACAGAGAATGGTGTTTTACCAATCGTTTGGTAAATTTTTGCGGTTAAAGTGGTTGGTTTAAATTGAGGGGCTTGGCTAATAATTTTCCCGTGAGCATCAATAAATGCGGTTACGCCTGTGTTGGTATCACGAATAAGCGGTTTGCCTAATTCTAGAGCACGCATTCTTGCCATTTGGAAATGTTGCCAAGGTCCAATAGAGGTACCAAACCAGGCATCATTAGAAACAGTTAAAATAAAATCACTATTATTTTGGACGTTATGTTGAACTTGACGATCAAAGATAATTTCATAACAAATTGCATTAGCAAAATTAGCGCCTTTAACCGTAAGTGGTGCTTGGGTGTAGCTACCTTCGCTCATATCCGAGAATGGAATATTGAACAGCTCTTTTACAAATGGTAAGGGAATATATTCCCCAAATGGCACCAAATGATGTTTTAAATAGCGTGGTGCAGAATCAATGGTATAAGGTTGTTCTGGGTTTAATGCAATTAGAGAGTTAAATAATTGATCAGTATTAGGTTTTTGGTAAATTGTGCCTAATAAAATAGCGGTATTTGATTGTTGAGAAAAACGAGAGAGCATTGCAATATAAGGCTCAAGCTGATTCTCTAATAGTGGTAATACGGATTCAGGCAGAATAATAATATCGCTTTTACCTAAATGGGGTTCGAGCAGGTTTTTGTGAATATCGAGTGACTGATAAATATAGTCAGGATCCCACTTATATTGCTGTTCGATATTGCCTTGTACCAAAGTGATGGTAAGTGGTTTTTCTGCCGTATTCTGTTTGATAAAGCTAATCTGCTGGCTGTAATAACTTAACGCGATAAGGACAATTGCGAGTAAACTTTGTGAACTGATCAGTAATAGATGACGAGGCTGTTTACTAAATAGGCTATCAATCACATTCAAAACCAATGCAGATAGCCATATCATCACAAACGTAATGCCTTGTACCCCAAAGAAAGGGGCAATACCTGCAAAGAAAGTATCAATTTGGGTATAACCAAATTGTAGCCAAGGAAAACCAGAAAATAGCCAGCCACGCAAAAACTCAGTGAAAGTCCATAAAATCGCAAAAAGGATAGATTGGCTAATGTGTAACTTGCGGATTAAGTAAGTAAATACGGTAGGGAAAAGAGCAAGATAGGCCGCAAGCAGGACAACTAAAATATAGGCCACAGGTAATGATAATCCACCGAATTGGCTAATACTAATATGAATCCAATTTAGTCCAAAGGTAAAGTAGCTTAATCCCCATAAAAAAGCAGAAAGTAAGGCTTGTTTAGTCGTTTTACTGTATTTGATACAGGCAAGCAGAATAAACAATGAGATAAAGGCTAAAAAGCTGTAATTGAAAGGGGCGTAGGCAAATACCCCGAGAATTCCACCTAAAATCGAGAATAAAGGGAATAAATATTGTGGCATAGACATACTCTTATAATAAAACGGACATAATGTCCGTTTTTCATGATTAAATTTTGGTAAAAACTAAACTTCTTCCGTAATATTCTGCTGTTCCATTTTTTCAATTTGTTCATCAGGAATGACTACTCGTAGTTGAATAATACGACGGCTGTCAGCAGAAGTGATTTTAAATTCAATATTATCTAATTGAATGGTTTCACCACGAGTTGGTAAATAACCAAAGGCTTGCATAATGACACCGCCAATGGTATCTACCTCTTCACCAGTAAATCCAGTGGCAAAGTAGTGATTAAAATCATCAATATCAGTTAAGGCTTGTACGGCATAAGTATGTTTAGAAAGTTGGCGAATATCTTCAACATCTTCCTCATCAAACTCATCTTCAATATCGCCCACAATTTGTTCCAAAATATCTTCAATCGTAACTAGACCGGAGATCGAACCAAATTCATCGACAACAATCGCCATATGAAAACGTTCTGAACGGAACTCTTTTAACATTCTATCGACACGTTTACTTTCAGGAATAATGACAGCAGGACGCAATACTTCGTGAATGGAAAACTCTTCAGAATCTGGGCGTAAATATTTGAGTAAATCTTTTGCCAATAACAGCCCGATGACATTATCACGTTCATCTGCAATAACAGGGAATCGCGAGTGAGCAGAATCAATGATTACATCTAAACACTCAGATAAGCTTTGCTCAGCATTGATAAATACAATTTGTGAGCGGGGAATCATAATATCTCGTACACGTAATTCAGAAATTTCGATCACGCCTTCAATCATTTGTCGTGTTTCTTGATTGATAATTTCGTTTTGCTCTGAATCACGAATGGTTTCAACTAATTCCTCACGATTTTTTGGTTCTGCTGGGAAAAAATTATTTAACAACGATTGAAAAAAATTCTTTTTCGAATTGGATTCTGTTGAATTTGTCGAATGTTCTTCACTCATGACGATTTATTGATTACTCCAAGATAATTAAACGTTGTAAAGCTATCACATTTACCTATTTTTTGCTAGATAACGATTTATTATTTCGCAAACTCAGTCAAGGTTTTTGCAAATTTGGCTAAACCTTCTTCTAATTCTGGCACTGAAATATTTAATGCTGGTGCTAAACGGACTACATTTGGGCCAGCTACTAATAACATCAAGCCAAATTGATTAGCAAGATGACAAAAATCCATTGCTTTGCCATGATATTTTTCAATCAATTCTGCACCAATTAACAATCCTTCACCACGAATTTGACTGAAAATCGGTGTTTGCTGATTAAATTGTGCGATGGTTTGTTTAATCAATTCACTTTTAGCACGAACTTGTTGTAAGAAAGTTTCATCAGAAATAATATCAACGGCTTTCTTAGCGACTGCACAAGCTAGAGGATTCCCACCGAATGTTGTACCATGCACGCCAGGTTTAAAACTTGCTGCAATTTTGTGGGTTGTCATCATTGCCCCAATAGGAAAACCATTTGCTAAAGCTTTAGCACTGGTCAAAATATCTGGGATCACATTATATTTCATATAGGTATAGAAATAGCCTGTACGGCCTACACCAGTTTGTACTTCATCAAAAATTAATAATGCTTGATGTTGATCGCAGAGTTGACGTAATCCTTGTAAAAATTCTGGTGTTGCAGGCAATATGCCACTTTCGCCTTGGATTGGTTCAACAATAATTGCACAAGTATGATCATCAATTACCGCTTTTACTGCGTCTAAATCATTGAAAGGGACGTGGATAATATCGGCTGGTTTTGGACCAAAGCCATCGGAATATTTGGCTTGTCCACCAACACTGACAGTAAATAACGTACGGCCATGGAAACTTTGTTTAAATGAGATGATTTTACTTTTTTGATATCCAAAGTGATCAACCGCATAACGGCGAGCTAATTTTAAAGCGGCTTCGTTAGCTTCTGCACCAGAGTTCACAAACATCACTCGTTCAGCAAATGTTTTTTCAACTAATGTTTTAGCTAATGCAATCGTTGGTTCACTGGTAAACCAGTTACTAGAATGCCAGAGTGTAGCGCCTTGTTGTTGCAATACTTCGAGCAGTTCGTCTGGGCAATGTCCTAAAGCATTAACTGCGATACCGCCAGTTAAATCAATATATTCTTTGCCTTGCTGATCCCAAACTCGACTGTCTTTACCTTTTACAGGAATAAAATCTGCTGGAGAATAGTTTTGTACTAAATATTGATCAAAGTCGCTACGTGTAATTTGTTGTGTCATAGTATTGCCTCAAATTCCTGATAAATTATCGATTGAATGATGCATTTATTGTCTATTACTGGGAGTGTTGTATTTGCTACAGAAAAATACCCCATTCTGCAACAGAAGGGGTAAAGAACATAAATGCATTTACTTTGTTGTAAAAACTGAAATAAGCATACGACTGATTGCATATATAGTCAATAAAATGCATAAAAATTCATTTTAGTTGGTGCCACCTACAGTAATTTTTTCAATTTTTAATGCAGGTTGACCAACACCAACAGGAACACTTTGCCCTTGTTTACCGCAAACGCCGATGCCATGATCGATTTCTAATTGATTCGCTACCATAGAAATATTTTGCATAACTTCAATACCACTGCCGATTAATGTTGCGCCTTTTATCGGTTTGGTGATTTTTCCTTTTTCAATGAGATAGGCTTCAGAAGTAGAAAACACAAATTTACCCGATGTAATATCAACTTGCCCACCACCAAAATGAGGGGCATACACGCCATAATCTACAGACGCAATTAAGTCTTCAAATTGGCTTTCCCCTGGCAGCATATAGGTATTTGTCATACGAGGCATTGGCAGATGAGCGTAAGATTCACGGCGTGCATTACCTGTTGGCTGCATTCCCATTAATCGAGCATTTAACTTATCTTGCATATAGCCTTGTAATACGCCATCTTTAATTAACACATTATATTGTCCAGGAACACCTTCATCATCGACGGTTAATGAACCTCGGCGATCTGGGAGTGTGCCATCATCAACAATCGTACAGAGTGGAGAAGTGACGAGTTCACCGATTTTGCCACTAAAAATAGAAGATTGTTTGCGATTAAAATCACCTTCTAAACCATGACCGACAGCTTCGTGCAGTAATACACCTGGCCAGCCAGCTCCTAGAATAACAGGCATCATACCCGCTGGCGCCGCCACTGCACTTAGATTAACTAATGCCTGGCGTACTGCTTCTTTCGCAAAATAGACCGCACGTTGTTCACCCTGATATTGTTCAAAGAACCAGGTTAAACTTCTGCGTCCACCCACTCCCGCACTACCACGTTCACGCTTACCATCTTGTTCAGCTAAAACAGAGATTGATAAACGGATTAATGGACGAATATCAGCTGCTAATGTGCCGTCAGTGGCAGCAACTAACATTTCTTCATAGAGTGTGGATAAGCTTACAGAAACACGGGTAACACGAGGATCTTCAGCTCGTGCAACCTGATCAACTAATCGTAATAATTCAATTTTCTTTTCTCGAGAAAGGGTATCGAGAGGATTAATTGCAGCATAACGCAGGGTTGGTTCAACAGGGGTAAATCCTTGCGGTGTGAAAATAGATGCTGCTGGTTGTTTCGTTTGAGCAATGCCTTTTGCGGCTAATGCGCAATCTTGTAAAGCGGCAAAATTAATCACATCTGAATAGGCAAAACCAGTTTTTTCACCACTAATCGCACGAACACCAACACCCCGATCAATATGGAATCCCCCTTCTTTAATAATGCCATCTTCTAATGTCCAGACTTCATCCATCGAGGTTTGGAAAAAGAGATCAGCAAAATCAATTTGGCGATCAGAAAAAAGATTGAAGAGATTGGGTAATTGTTGAAGAGATAATTGATTTGCTGCGAGTAAGTTGTCTGCAACTTGGTTAATGATTTTTTTCATATTGTTTTAAATAAATACGGCTATTGTTACAAAATGGATTAAATAAATTGAGAATAGGGAAATATTATATTCAGTTTGTCGTTAATGTCATTTAACTTAGGACTAATTTTATTAATTAAACGGTTTAACTTGTTCTTCTTCTCTCTTGCATCTGTTTGATTGGAATAAGAAACAGTAATGGTGATTAAATCTATTAACTATTGATCAAATGTGTATTGAGATTTTAGGTTTGATACAGGTTGAGATCGCCAAATAATAGCGATCTCACTCGTTATTTTTCACTGGAGAAGTTACATTACCACAACATCAAACTGTTCTTGAGTGTAATAAGGTTCCATCTTAATTTGTACTTTCTTTCCAATAAAGACTTCTACTTCTGCGATTAATGCGTGAGTTTCTTCATTAATTAAATGCTCAGCAACAGCACGAGAAGCATAAACTAAGAATTGTTCGCTGGAATAGAGGTGGTGGACACGAATAATTTCGCGCGCAATTTCGTAACAAACAGTTTCCACACTTTTCACCCGTCCACGACCTTGACAGTTAGGACACTCTTCACAGAGAACGTGTTCTAAACTTTCTCGAGTACGTTTACGAGTCATTTCTACTAATCCCAGTTGCGTAAAACCATTGACGGTAGTTTTTACACGATCTTTCGCTAAAGCTTCTTTGAGAGATTGCAGGACTCGCTCTTGATGTTCTTCAAGCTGCATATCAATAAAATCAATAATGATAATACCGCCAAGATTACGTAACTGTAATTGATGGGCAATGGCTTGAGTCGCTTCAATATTGGTATTAAAAATGGTCTCTTCTAGGTTACGATGTCCAACAAAACCACCAGTATTAATATCAATCGTTGTCATGGCTTCGGTTTGTTCAATAATTAAATAGCCACCAGATTTTAAATTTACCCGTTTATTTAAGGCTTTTTGGATACTCTCTTCGACGCCATATATATCAAAGAGTGGTTGTGGTCCAGTATAGACCGATAAACTTTGCGTTAATTGAGGCAGAAATTCTTCAATAAATTCCTTGACTTCTAAATAAACTAATTTGGAGTCGATACGAATACTATCTAACGTCATACCCACGAAATCACGAATAATTCGTTGGGCAAGTGCAGGTTCAGCATAAAGCATAGCTGGTGCGGTGGAACGTACTTTACGTTCTAATACTTTACGCCATAAACGTTTTAAGAAGTCTGCATCTTGCTGTAACTCTTCGAGAGAAACATTTTCTGACGCAGTACGAATAATAAAACCACCAAGTTCATCACAGAACGGCGTAACAAGTTCTTTTAACCTTGCTCTTTCTTCTTCGCTTTCAATTCGTTGTGACACACCAACATGGCTATTTTCAGGCATAAATACTAAGTAGCGAGAAGGCAGGGTAATATCGGTAGTTAAACGTGCCCCTTTTGTACCAAGAGGATCTTTCACCACTTGCACAACAATGTCTTGTCCTTCACGGACTAATTCTGCAATATCTTTAACGACAAATTGCTTTTGTTCATTTTCATCAACGCATTCAGTATGTGAAACAATATCTGAAGCGTGTAAAAAAGCTGCTTTTTCTAAGCCAATATCCACGAATGCGGATTGCATCCCCGGCAATACTCTTGTGACACGACCTTTATAAATATTGCCAACAATTCCCCGTTTTGTTTCCCGTTCAACGTGAACTTCACGTAAAATGCCCGCAGCAACGAGCGCAATCCTTGTTTCATTCGGGGTAACATTGACCAACAACTCGACTTTGTTACCGTTTTCCATGTTTATTATCCTAATAATATGACACTGTGCGTTAGTCTAACGAAATCGAAAATTAAATCCTAGAATATTTTGAGGTGTTCTACACAATCTTTGCTTAATATCATTTCTTGTGGTGATTATCCCACCAGTTGGTGGGAAGTGAGTTGGGTTGAGGTTGGAGATGAATAATGAAAAGACTAGCTTTAGGGCAAGAACTAATGAGCCCATCCAATAAAGATTAAAATAGCCAAGAATCTATTTCATGATTGGTTTCTCTCTTTCATTTCATTGAAGAGTAAGAGTGAATATTACCTCATTACACGCTTAACTTTCCCATTCAAGATTGAAGAGCTAGGGGAATCTGAAGCAATTTGTAACTGATGGACAGTATTTATTTAAATCTCCCCAGCTCTCTTCATTTCATTGAAGAGGGAGATCTATTATGGAATTATTTACACTCGAGTCAAAAGACGGGAAATAAAGTATTTTGTCATCAAACTAAAAATCCCCACATAGGTGTGGGGATTACTTAACAAAAATTAGGCAAGTTCTGCACGTAATTTCTTAGTGACTTTCACCATATTTTCTAACGCTGCAAGGGTTTCTGGCCATCCACGCGTTTTTAAACCACAGTCTGGATTAACCCACAAACGTTCTTTAGGAATCACATTTAACGCTTTACGTAATAAATGTTCAATTTCTGCTTCTGCTGGTACACGAGGACTATGAATATCATATACACCTGGACCAATTTCATTTGGATATTTGAAATCAGCAAATGCAGTGAGTAATTCCATATCAGAGCGAGAGGTTTCAATTGTGATAACATCGGCATCCAATGCTGCAATCGCTGGCAAAATATCGTTAAATTCTGAATAACACATATGGGTATGGATTTGTGTGCTATCTTCACAACCGCTAGAAGAAAGACGGAATGCTTGTCCTGCCCAATCTAGGTAAGCCTGCCAATCAGCACGTTTTAATGGTAGCCCTTCACGAATAGCCGGCTCATCAATTTGGATAACTTTAATACTTGCTTTTTCTAAATCTAAAACTTCATCATTTAAAGCTAAAGCAATTTGTTTACACACAGTTTCACGACTAATATCATTACGTACGAATGACCATTGTAAAATTGTGACAGGGCCAGTTAACATACCTTTCATAACACGATTAGTGAGGCTTTGCGCGTAAGTTGACCAAGCGACAGTCATAGGTTGTGGACGCACAACATCACCGAAAATAACAGGTGGTTTTACACAGCGGCTACCATAACTTTGTACCCAACCAAATTTGGTGAAAGCAAAACCATCAAGTAACTCACCAAAATATTCCACCATATCGTTACGTTCTGCCTCACCATGTACAAGAACATCTAAATCTAATTTTTCTTGTTGGCGAACAACGTATTCAATCTCTTTCTTCATTGCCGCTTCATAATCAGCAGCAGAAAGTTCACCTTTCTTAAATTTTGCACGAGCGTGACGAATTTCCGTAGTTTGTGGGAACGAACCAATATTGGTAGTTGGTAGTAATGGTAAGTTTAGCCATGCTTTTTGTAGTTTAATACGTTCAGCAAATGGTGATTTGCGTTGATCTGCATTTGCTGGCAATGCTGCTAAACGAGCTGCAACTTCTGGACGATGAATTACTTTACTATTAGCACGAGCATCAGCTGCGGCTTGGCTTGCTTCTAATTCAGCTTGTACTGAAGCACGACCTTGATCTAATGCTTTCTTCAAGATACTTAACTCTTCAACTTTTTGTAAGCAGAATGCTAACCAAGAACGAATATCTGCATTTAATTGTGTTTCAACGGAAAGATCATAAGGAACGTGTAGCAGTGAACAGCTTGGTGCGATCCATAATCTATCTCCAAAGACTTGTTTTAAAGGCTCAAGTAAATCTAACTCTTTATTCAAATTAGCACGCCAGATATTACGACCATCAATAACACCAACAGAAAGCACTTTATCGTAATCAGCAAAAGTGGCTAATTGTTCAGGAGCACGAACAACATCAATATGTAAACCTGCAACAGGTAATGATTTTAATAAAGCGGCGTGTTCTGCAACAGAACCAAAATAAGTCGCTAATAAAATTTTTGCTTTGTTAGCAAGACGTGCATATACAGGGGCAAACTGATCTAGCCAAGCTTGAGGGAGATCAAGTGCTAGTGCAGGTTCATCAATTTGAATCCAAGTGGCACCTTTTGCGACTAATGCATCAAGAATTTGCTCATAGACAGGTAGGAGTTTTTCTAATAATGATAAACGATCAAAGGTTTCACCTTTTTCTTTACCAAGATATAAGAAGGTGAGTGGACCGACTAAGGTTGGTTTTGCTTGATAACCTAATGCTTGAGCTTCTTCAAGTTGTTGCACATAGTGAGCTGGGTTAGCTTTAAATTCTGTATTTTTATGAAACTCAGGGACAAGGTAGTGATAATTGGTATCAAACCATTTTGTCATTTCAATCGCAAATTGACTCTCATTACCACGAGCAAGTTGGAAATATTGATCTAATGTTAATGTTTGACTATCAAAACCGAAACGAGCAGGAATAGAACCTGTGGCAACTTGTAAATCTAAAATATGATCATAGAAAGTAAAATCAGCGACACTAACAAAATCTGCATTTGCTTCCGCTTGGTGTTTCCAATTTTTTTCACGTAATAGTTTTGCTACGGTTAATAAATCTTGTTCTGAAAGTTCTTTGCGCCAATAACGTTCTTGGGCGAATTTAAGTTCACGTTTTGCTCCAACACGAGGGAAACCGGCTAAATGAAATACTGTCATAATCGCTTCTCCATAATATTTTTATTAAAAATTCTTTCAAATAGACGGCTAAACGTCTATCTGCAATGCAGAATAGCGAAAAATCCTGTATGATGAAAGCTCATAATTTTCATAAATAAGATGAATTAATTTAATACAGATGAAACCTACTTTTTTAGAACTCCGCCATTTAAAAACATTATTAGCCTTAAAAGAAACTGGTAGTGTTTCTTCGGCTGCAAAACGTGTTTATCTAACGCAATCGGCACTTTCTCATCAATTAAAATTGATTGAAGAACAATTTGGTTTACCTCTATTTGAACGCAAAACGAATCCGTTACGCTTTACAGCAGCAGGAGAACGTTTAATCCAATTAGCTAATGAAGTATTGCCTAAAGTAGCAATGGCAGAACGTGATTTAGCTCGGGTACAACAAGGCGAGGCTGGGGAATTACGGATTGCAGTAGAATGTCATACGTGTTTTGATTGGCTAATGCCAGCGATGGATGAATTTCGTCAGCATTGGGGATTAGTTGAGTTAGATATTGTGTCAGGGTTCCATACTGATCCTGTTGGCTTATTATTAACCGATCGTGCAGATTGGGCTGTGGTTGCTGAAGTAGAAGAAAATAGCGATGTGATTTATCGTCCATTATTTGCCTATGAAATGGTTGGTATTTGTTCTCGAGACCATGAGTTAGCCTCAAAAGAGGTTTGGCAAGCAGAAGATTTTATCGATCAAACGATAATTACTTATCCCGTACCAGACGAGATGCTGGATTTATTACGCCAAGTGTTAAAACCAGCGGGTATTAATCCAATAAGAAGAACTACTGAATTAACCATTGCAATGATACAATTAGTCGCGAGTAAGCGTGGGGTAGCGGCAGTACCTTATTGGGCTGTTTTGCCTTATTTAGAGCGTGGATATGTTGTAGCTCGAAAGATTACAGATAAAGGGCTATATAGTAATTTATATGCAGCAATCCGTGCAGAAGATCAGGGGATTGCTTATATTGATGATTTTTATGAAACGGTAAAAAATAAAAGTTTTGCCACCTTACCAGGATTAGTGGTTTTAGATTAGGAGAAGAGAGAAGATGTCTTTACAATTCAACGGAATTGCATTGTTTCTAGTGGTATTAATTGCATTAGGCGTAGTTGGGCATAACAATTCTATTACGGTAGCCGCGACAGTTTTATTGTTAATGCATGAAACGGCATTATCTAAATATGTGGTGTGGCTAGACAAATATGGCTTAAGTGTTGGTATTATCATTTTGACGATTGGGGTTTTAAGCCCCTTAGTTTCCGGCAAAATTAGTCTGCCTGAAATTAAAGAGTTATTGCATTGGAAAATGTTATTAGCGGTAGTAGTGGGGATTTTGGTGGCTTGGCTTGGTGCACGAGGCGCGACATTAATGCTAGGTGCACCAACTTTAGTAACAGGATTATTAATTGGCACAATCATTGGTGTTGCTTTCTTAGGTGGCGTGCCAGTTGGTCCATTAATTGCTGCTGGGATATTGTCATTAGTTTTAACAAAATAGATAAGAGAATAGCGGAGCAGATCAGTAAATCAGAGAAAGTTGCTGAAAATAACAACGAATAGACGCTTTATCTTATTTTCTACTTGCAACAGTTCGAAACATCCGTATAATTTGCTCCGTTCTTTGTTGCCTGGGTGGCGAAATTGGTAGACGCAGCGGATTCAAAATCCGCCGCCCTTAAAAGCGTGTCGGTTCGAGTCCGACCCTAGGCACCACTAAAAAGTTTTCAAAAAAAAAGACCGCCGATAAAAAGGCGGTTTTTTATTGCCTAAAATACTCATAATATCAACAACTTACGCCAAAAATTAACAAGAAAATATTTCCAATAACACTGTACAGATATACAGTAAATTGCTATTATTTTGTCGTCTTGATGATCTGAAATGATCTCATTTATTATCTATTTGCACCCAAATTGCACCAGAAATTGCACCCAAAAATAGAGAAAGAAATAATGGCTACATTAACAAAACGGAACAACGGCTGGCGAGTACAAATAAGACGAAAAGGCATTTCACGTTCAGCTCAATTTCGCACAAAAGCAGAAGCACAGGCGTGGGCTTTAGAAATGGAAAGTAAAATTTTCAATGGTGATCTAAATCACATACCAAACATTACATTTTCAGATCTTATTGATAAATACATCAAAGAAATATCCATCACAAAACGAAGCTATAAAAATGAAGTTATTCGCCTAACAAGGCTTAGTAACAGAAAAATTGGACAAATTAACTTACGTGATTTAGACGAATACCATTTTCAACAATGGAAAGAAGAACGCCAAAAAGAAGTTAGTATTGCGACGGTATTGCGTGAATGGAATACTTTATCCCACCTATTAAATACCGCAGTAACAGAATGGAAATACCTAAAAGAAAACCCACTCAAAAACCTAAAAAGACCAAGTCAACCGCCAGAAAGAACACGCCGATTAAGTGAAGAGGAAATAAACAGAATTTTATTTGTTGCAGATTATAACAAGCAACAGATCCCAACAACGATACAAAATAGAGTTGCAGCCGCAATGTTATTTGCACTCGAAACCGCAATGCGAGCTGGAGAAATCTGTAACGCAAAATGGCAAGATCTCAAAATGGATAAACGGCTATTACATTTACCACAAACTAAAAACGGACATCCTAGAGATATTCCACTATCATTAATTGCAATGGAAATTATTCAACAAATGGAAAAAATAAAAACTGATGACACTGATCTCATTTTCCAACTAAAGCCAGCACAACTAGATGCCAATTTCCGAAAGTTAAAAGCAAAAGCAGCATTAGATAATGCAAACTTACATTTCCACGATACCCGCCGTGAAGCGCTAACACGGCTCGCCAAAAAAGTTGATGTAATGACGCTTGCAAAAATATCAGGGCATAGAGATATTAAAATTCTGCTTAATACTTACTATGCCCCGAATATGGTTGATGTGGTTAAATTACTTGATTAAATATTATTTCTAATAAGAGGTAAAACCCGATTCCAACTTTCATCGCTCCAATGCCCAATCTCAAAATCTTGAGTAATTCGCTGAATAATCGGTTGTGTTCTTTTAAGTTGAGAGTGATATTCCGTAGCTTGTCCAAAAGCTTGACCTGCTAACGAAGAATTTAATAAATTTAACGGCTTCACCAGGTCTTGACTAAATTTAACCATTCGCAACGCAGAACGCCAAAGCCAAGCAAGTTCCTTTAATTCCTCTTCCGTAAAATGAATATAGTATTGTTTTACAGGGGTAGTATGTTGATAACGACCCGTTTTTCTGATTTGAGGCAAGACTTCCTCAAATACCCAGTTTTGAAATTCTTTTGCCACAGGTTTTTCACTACGGAAAATAATTCGATATAAATTTGGTTCATTAATGAATGCTGTTTTTCTCTGTTTCTCATCTTTTGCCAAAGTGTACGCCAAACGTACACCTTGAGGATCTAACATTTGACGTTGAACTCTACGAGAATTTTGGATTTCAAAAATTCCACAGACGTCAAGTAAACAAAAGTATGGTTGATTGTTGAAAAGCTCTACACGGACAGGATTGGAATTAAAATTGAAAATTTGGTTTGACATAATTTTGTACCTTTTGGATTTAAGTTATTAATCCGAACACTAAGTGGGTGATCGGGGTTCAACTTACCCTCCAAAAGATGGGCGGAACTTATTCAAATGTATTGTATGTCGTTCTCTCACCCCGATCTCATCGGATATAACCTAAAATATAGGTACAAAAAACCGCAAATTATCGGAGCGGACGCCGCTTTTGAAAAGTAAGTGCGGCTATCCTAACCCGATAAAATAAAACTGTCAAACTCTCCTCGCCTTTTTCCTCTCTGCATACCGCACTACATCACCTGCAATCCAACGTAAACTTGAGCTTTTCTTTCTAATGTCACGCTGTGAAGGAACTTGAACAGGTTGCGGAAAATATGGATCAGCAATTACAGCGCCACGAATATGACGCTCACTTAACTTAAAATAAGCTGCAATATCAGCTACTGTCCAAAGCTCTTTACTATCTTCTGTTAGAGGTTCTTTTTGCTGCAGTAATAACGCTTCTACTGCTTGCAATTTTTCTAATAGTGCTTGGTTTGTAATTTGTTCCATAATCACCTCACGTTAAACTGGAAACGGCGGGCAATCATCAGTTTTTACTGCTTGATGATTGTTTTTTGTTTCTGTTGTGGTTGGTTCTTTACTACTCAACATCTGCAACTGCTCACCGATAATCTCAGTAATGTAGTGCGTAACGCCCTGGCTCTCATAACTACGAGTTCGCAATTTTCCCTCAACATAGATCTTTGATCCTCGTTTTAAATATTGCTGCAATTTTACCACCGCAACACGCATCAAGGATTGGTTTTGTCATTTTTTATTATTCCTTTTCTTTTACTGTAAATTATTAATATCAATAAAATATGTTTGAACTTTATTATTATATTTTTTGGAACAAGGCGGATAAAAAACGGCTATCATTTGTGGTTTATTGTTTCCTTTTACTTTTTCTTTTGTTCGATAATCAAGAAAAGAAATTCGACCACTAGTAATAAAATAAATCTGGCTTGCAAATACTTCACAAACTTTAAACCACCTTGTAGATGTATCAATGTTTAATAATATGGCCACTTGATTGTGATTCCGATAACATTCATTAACAGCCTTAATAATAAAAGGTAATGGATTACAATAAGGTGGATTCATAAACACTTGCTTGTATTTACCCCAATCTGTAATTAATGTGTTCTGTTCTTCAGTTATGAACTCCTCACATTTTGTATTTTGCTTATTTGCACAAGCATCAAGATTAAAGTTAAGCCCAGTTAATCGTTGAATATTTTCTACTACCTCTTTTGGTGTGGCCCAGTAATCTTTCTCTTTTAAATTATCAATAATAAATGGCTTATTAACAGTTAATAAATGTTGATATTCTATTAATTTATCCATTTAAACTCTCCTCGCCTTTTTCCTCTCTGCATACCGCACTACATCGCCTGCAATCCAACGTAAACTTGAGCTTTTCTTTCTAATGTCACGCTGTGAAGGAACTTGAACAGGTTGCGGAAAATATGGATCAGCAATTACAGCGCCACGAATATGACGCTCACTTAACTTAAAATAAGCTGCAATATCAGCTACTGTCCAAAGCTCTTTACTATCTTCTGTTAGAGGTTCTTTTTGCTGCAGTAATAACGCTTCTACTGCTTGCAATTTTTCTAATAGTGCTTGGTTTGTAATTTGTTCCATAATCACCTCACGTTAAACTGGAAACGGCGGGCAATCATCAGTTTGTACTGCTTGATGATTGTTTTTTGTTTCTGTTGTGGTTGGTTCTTTACTACTCAACATCTGCAACTGCTCACCGATAATCTCAGTAATGTAGTGCGTAACGCCCTGGCTCTCATAACTACGAGTTCGCAATTTTCCCTCAACATAGATCTTTGATCCTCGTTTTAAATATTGCTGCACAATCTCCGCTAATCGCCCATAAAAAATCACTCTATGCCATTCGGTACGCTCTTTTTTCTGCTGCGTTTCTTTATCTACCCAGTTTTCTGATGTAGCAACGCTCACATTCGCAATCGACCCAGTTTGAAAAATCTTCACGTCAATGTTGCCGATATTGCCGACAATGATCACTTTATTTACTCCAGCCATCATTATTCCTCGCTATCATATAATTTTGATATTTGTGCAGCGGTTGTTATGTTTTCTTTTTTTAACGCTGCTATTGTTTGTTTTGCTGCATTTAATAACTTGATAGCGTTATCAATAGAAACTTTAATATCATCTAAATTATATTCATGATTAAACTCTTCATTTTTTACCTCCTCACCATTAATAAATGTATCTTGCCAGAAATCATACATCTCTCGACATATATCATCTGCGGTATCTATTTGAAGATATAATTTGCTAATTAATTGTTTTTGTTCTTGAATTTTTCCAATCATTTTCTGTAACCTCATTTCGTTTTAAATAACTCAACCGCAATTCGCCATAATCGACTGACAAATAACGACCATCTTTCACTCTCACCGAACCAGTTCGCACCAATTCGTTATACATTTCATCAGTTAACCGAATTTTCTTGCGTAATAACCAACCAATTTTTCTACTGATTAACGCTTGTACCTGCTGTTCTTTGTCTATTTTTTCGTCTGTGTTAATCTCCTCGCCAATATTGTCTATTTTTTGATCCGTACAGTTATTGACAGAACTCCAAGCGGTGCTACGCACCGAATGATTTACTAATTCCTGTTGTGAAGCTAAAACCGACTTCTTAACCAGTTTCCATTTTTTCAACCGCGTACCAATCAACTCAAAAATAGGCTTAAGTTGATTAAAAATACCGATAATTTTTTTACTAATTTCGCCGTACTTATTCGGTTTTCTATCTTCATAAACAGTGCGCGCAACTAAATCTTTACGGCTGACAAATGCCCCACCTTGTAACTCGGTATATTTTGTCCAATCGCCATCATCCGCTGCTTGAATTAACGCATCGATTTGTTGGTCGCCAACTAACTGTCCATGTTTACGCCGTAATTCACGCCAAACCGAAACGGGCGCACCACCGATTTGCTGAAATTGACGAATTCTCCATTTAGATGCCCACGCACAAACATTCTTTGCCACATCTTTTAATTTCTCGCCTGTTTCATCGTCCACATCATCATCACAAGCGTAACCGTCAATGTTTTTAGCGATGTATTTCGCAATGTAGCCAGTTGCCGATCCCTTTTCCCAATCAATCGCTTTTGCGGTAAAACGGTGTTCATTTGCCCCAGCCTCATTACCGTCTTCCTCAAGTGCATATTTCGCAAAAATGGCACGTACGGTTTCCACGTGCTTTTGTTCCATAAAGAACAACATATGCCAATGCGGTGTGCCGTCGTGGTGTGGCTCAACAACACGAAAACCAAAAATATTTATGTTGCGTCTTTTCAATGCAGCACGAACGCGGGCAAAAACGCGGCATAAATAATCTTGCGTATCGCGTGGATTACTAAAATTCCATTTTTTAACGAAACCGCCTTTAGAGTGGATAGCGTGATAAGAGGAGGGAGCAGTCAAGGTATAAAACTCACCAACATAGCCATAAATCTTTGCCAACTCTTCAAAACCACGCATTCTGTTCATCAACTCACAACGGCGAATCGCAGGATTAGAAACGGTTTTATAAAACATCTCATCAAGTCCGAGTTGCTCTTCTTCGTCCTCTTCATTGATAAGCTGCATTGTTTTCAGAAACTGACTATTCTTCTTCTTTTGCGTCCGCCATTCCGCAATCGCTTCACGGCTAGCATAAGGACTCGCCGCTGCTTGCACTTGACCGACCGCAATCGCTAAATGCTCACGCAAATAAGAACGTTTTTGCCAAAGTTTCCGCGTCCACCAATCTTCATCACACATCTTCATGATACTGATGCCGATTTGCTCAGATGTGATTAAGCCCTTGTGATATTTGTCCCAAAATTGCGGTGTAATCCCTTTTAACTCGGTTAAGCGACCAAGTTTGTAGTACAGGCTTTTGACTTTTTTATCGATAGCTTCTTTTGTTTTGCAGGAGTGTAAGTTTTCGTCTAAAAAATCCTGTTGAACAATAAACATTTCATCAGCAATTTTTTTTGCAAACTCAACAACCTGATGGCGAGAAAACTCGTGTAATGCGATAGTTTTTGTCGTATTGATTCGCTTTCCGTCTTCATCAATCGTCTGAATATTGCTTTCCGAAACTTTAACCGTTTCGATGATCGGGTGACGTTGTAAGACATTCTCAACGCGCTCAAGCACGCCATTATCTAATGTCGTGCGTAACCAAGTATTCGCCGTAAAACGACCCGACTTCCGAAACGTTTTTAAATAACGCTTAACAAAATACTTACTTAAAAAATCGGGTAATCCCTTTAACTTGGCATACCCGAATTTAAAAATGTCATCATCGCCACAATTAAACAGCTCGTATTGCACCGGGGTTAAGCCCATTGGCGCAACACGATCTGTCTTAATATAATCAGATGACTGTCTAACTGTGGCGTATTGCATTACAAATCCCTTACCCGAATAACTTCTTCTTTCATCTGCCCGATAACCGCATTGACGGCATCAAATACCGCAACAGGGGAGCGATCAGTCTTAGCAAATTGCTCCTTAAAAATCGCTAGCAATAAGTCTTCAAAATTAGGGTATTCTGTGATTTCAGCTGGCTTCCAAACCCCATGTTCCACATCAAACGCATATGATGTCTTACAAAAACCTTGACCGTTTTCCGTACGTTGTACGCAAAAACGCTCGCCCAAATCAAAAAAGATACGTTCGCCCATTGTGGTTACTCCTAATGTAAAGTGATATAAGTTGCCGCTAAGGTTTTATTAATTCTTGCTCGCAACTGAATAAATTCCGCTGCAGCTTTTCGTTGCAGACTTGCCTTAGCTAATAACTTCACTCGTTCAGCACGAGGTTTATGCTTACACAACCCCAAATAACCCAAGCAATTCTCCGTAAAGTAATAAATTGACCCGTTCACCATTTCACGGTTAACGTTTAATTTTTGTTTAATCTTCATACACCACCTCTGAATCCACTTTTAAAAAATCATTTACGCTAACAGGTAAATTAAATGCGCTTGCAATCGTCTTAATTTGCCGTATAGCGTTACCAATTTTTCGCCTATCTTCTATGTCGTAATCACGCAAATGCCGCTTAAACTCAACGCTAGCCGCTCTCGCCACCGCCGTTTTTTGCATTAACGTTAACTGTTCAAAAAGTCGCTCCGCCGCAAAATCTGACTCGTTGTAAAGTCGATGAAATGATTTAAAAAACTCATCTTTTGCTAAATTTGCAGCAGTCATAGCCAACCCCTTACTTACCTAATTTCCCAAATAACCAACTCAAAAACGTTGGCTTGTAGTGCAATGCTTCTAATGCTTCCACTCGATCTAACAAACTTTCGTTTGCTAAATTGATAATCTGATTGTTGCTTGCAATATGTGCATTCATCCGATTTTGTTGTGCGACAGCTCGTTCTAACGCTTCAATACGTTGTTCCAGCTTGATAAGGTTGATACGTTTCTTCTGTTGCTTAACGACTTTGTAGCGATAAGGTTGTTTAATCATTGTTCAAATCCTCGAATTTAGGGTGCAAAAAACTCGCCCTTTGTGAAAAAGGCTATAATTTGCACAGTGTGTTAATTAAAAAAGAATTACGACTGTTGTTCTGCTTCGAACATATCTAACGTTTTATTGTCTATCTGTAACAACGGCTTATTTATTCGCAATGCTTCTGGTCGCTCATGATATGTCGGCGTGAATACACGCATAATCTGACTTTTTACCTCAAGTTTTGTCCCGCAGTTATTACAATAAAGGGTAGTACCAATGACGAGTAACCCTACCTTTTCCGACGTCCTCACTCTTAAATTTGGACTCCCGCAGTTTGTGCAGCGATGATCGATATTTGCCATTATTTACCACCTTGTTTAATAAGTTCATCAACAAACCCATTAATCCATTGAGAAAATGACGCTTTGATGAATGCAGAAAATTTCTCATTGTCATCTGGATTAAAATCTTGATAATGTTGTGCAAGCTTAACTAGTACTAATAATGTCAACAGCTCGCCTAATAATCTTTCGCTTTTTTTAGCTAACGCATCTAACGCAGGAGCAAAAAATGCAAAATGACGATAAAAACTTATCTCGCCATCAAGCGGTAACCCAAACGACCGCAGCAAACATAACACCTCCAAAAAAGAAACATTTTGATAAATCGGTCTTGCTCTATTTTTATCAGGCATTGCTTTTATCACTTCAACAATCTGAACACCATCATCTAACTGATAAAATTCTTCGCCAATTTTACGAATTAGGTTTAAATAATTGGTTTCAGCCTGCGGATATGGCTTGGTTTCTGTGTGAGCAGCTTCGTAAGCTACATGATCAAGGGAAACATAAACAAGTCGAGCAACTCGTTCAGCTTGCAATTTCAATCGATCCAATGTTAGAAGCGGATATACCTTTAGATAATTACCGTCCTGTTGATTTAATGAATCCTTATTATCGTCAGAAGAATAAGGGGTAGAATTTAAAGATTTCATTTACACCACCTTTTTACCGTTACGCTAAAATCATTTGTATTAACACAAATGCTATAAAAGAAACTAATGTTGCGAGGTACGCTATGCTTACATGGTTGTTACGATTTCTCATCTTTATCCTTAACTGGTTTATTTTCCCTTATAAAACTTTATGCTATGCTAAATTTCCATTTAACCCCATAAGGGAAACATCTATGAGCAATGATGAAAATGAAATTATTGAGCTGACCGTCAAAAATGAAGAACAAGCGAACCAACTCAAAGCCAAAAGCACTATTCTTGATCTCTTAAAACCGCTTTTAACTTCAAATCAACGCTCCCTACTCGAGCAGCTTTATGAACACGTACGCTACCAGCACTTAGAGAACTTTGAGCTTGAAGAAGATCAAGCAGAAGAGTTTGAAGCATTATTTGACGAGCTTGAATCTTTTCTCGACAAGTAAAGCCATAATCAAATAAGCTAAAATCTAAACGATACTGTCCATCTTGATTACAACGCACAGTAAATTTTCCGCTTACCAGCCCAACGTGATTATCTGTTGGGCTTTGTTTCTGTTTTTTGCATTGATTACACATATACACCACCTTAAATTTTGTTAAACTGTATTCCCCAATCTATCTAACTAGGAAAAATTTATGGATACTAAAAATTTAGAAGCTCGGTTAGAAAAGTTAGAACAGCAAATACAAAAACGCATTGATCGCCAAAATTTATTTGCTACCATTATTTCTCACCAACTAGAACAACTATCACTTAATACTCATCTTTTAATTTCGCTCTTGCCGCCGTCGGTCGATCTAGAGCCTCTTTCACAATTTTATCTAAAGCAGATTGAAGATTATCAACAGTTAAAACAGCAGCTCTCACCTGATGACGACACTGGCAGGGATTACCTAAATACACTGATAACCGATTTACAACAAATACATTGTCAACTGACCGAGAAAAATTGACTTTCGTGTTTAACGCCTTACTTGTAGGGCGTTTTCTAATTTTTGCCATTTACACCACCTAAATTTTGTTAAACTTTATTCCTCAATCTATCTAACTAGGAAAAATTTATGGATACTAAAAGTCTTATTGCTCCTTTTTATGTTGATTCACCTTTGAAGATCTCTTTGAATACGGATTCTGGAGAATTAATAGTGAAGAGTTATCACTTTTTATCAGACGGTGGACAAATGGAATTTCAGATTCAGTTCTCACCACAGGCAACACAAGAAATGATTCGGGCATTGGCTGTTTTTCAAGAGAAAATCGACATAGATGCTTTACTAAATGCCAAGCCACATACTGCACAATAGAATTTTTATACTTTCCCCTTGTAGGTTTTAGGGGATTTTTCTTATTCATATACACCACCTTTCCTTTATAAACTTGCCTTAATCGTGTCCCAATCAACATCAGGACGGAGATCTCTTGCGGTTACTTCACCGTTAGTTGCTTGGATAATTCCTGGAATATATTCAATAGAGATTTTTGCTTTTCCTGCAGTCCATTTGCTAACAGCTTGTGATGTAACACCACAAATTTCAGCTAGTTTTGTTTTACTTCCACAAATAAACACTGCCTTTTCGATATTAAGTTTCATATCTCACACCTAAAGATTAACTAAAATTTCATATAATATAAAACTAAAGTTTTGTATGGTCAACTTTTTTTTGACTTGTCGAATGAAACTTTAGTTATATAATTCAAAAAATAGAGGAGATTATTTATGCAAAGTTTGGCAGAACGTTTAGAAAAAGAGCTAAATAGACAAGGTATATCTATGTATGCGCTTGCCAAAATGATTAATGTTAGTCAACCTGCGATTGCGAAAATTGTAAAAGGGGAGACCAGAGATCCTAAGAACATAGTGGAAATAGCCAATGCACTAAATGTTAACCCTCACTGGTTAAAAACAGGCGAAGGAAGTCGAGAAATAACAACAGCGATCTCGCCTATTACATCATTGGTTAGTAATAACGAAGATGAAGAGCATACCTACCAAATTGACCGCCTAGACGTACAAGCTGCAGCAGCAATAAATGGCATTACTAATCAAGATTATCCAGATATTATTCAGTCAATTTATTTTTCAAAACAAGGTTTGATTGAAATTGTTGGCAAAAAATCTACTGACAATGTTTATTTAATTACGGTGCCAACTGACAGCATGGCACCAACAATCAATAAAGGTGATTTAGTCTTTGTAGATACCAAAATTGATTATTATGACACTGAAGGAATTTATATTTTTTCGCTAAACGGTGATTTATATATCAAGCGTTTAATGCGATTACCTACCAATGTTTATAAAGCGATTTCCGACAATAAACTTTATCCTGCATTTGATATATCTGATGACTTGTTTAATACCGCGAAAATTGTCGGAAAGTTTATTCGAGTTTTACCCATTAATGCAAAGGAGCTTTAAAATGAAAAAGCTAGTTTTAATTATCAGTAGTCTATTAGTTTTGTCTGCCAATATTACCAATTTACAAGCTAAAGAGTGGTACGAGGAAAAAGGAACATTACATCAATCTACTATGAAAGAATGGTGTAAAGCTAGTGATAAAAATAAGTTAGCAACAGCAGGTGATTTAGTAGCTGTTGGCTACAATAATAAAATATATCAAGATGAGCTTATGCAAGCCTTAAATACACATGACATTGATGGACTCAAATTAATGGCTGAAGAATTAGTAAAAGGCTTAGATAGTTCATCTTGTAATGGTAAAAAGGCAAGTAAAGAAACAGCAACTACAAAGGTTAGTGATATGTCTGCAATGTTAATCACTATGATGGGATGGATTAAGAAATAATAATTTTGGGAGAAACATATGAAAAAACTACTACTTATCATCAGTGCATTATTATTAACCCAGTCTGCATTAGCAGATAATTTAGATAAATCTAGAGATAAAGTTAAACAAATTTTTGTTAGTAAGCAAGAACCGACAGCTATTGATGCTGTTTGGACTAGCGATAATGTTTTTAAAGTCGGGGTTCATGATGATGGTTCTAGTAGAGATGGCTATGCAGAATATGTTTGTCAAGTGCTTTATGAACATGGCTTTAAAGGTAAAAGTGTTCTAGTGCGTGTTGTTGATATAGATAAAATTGTACAAACTGGTGAATGGGTAAATCTTGGAACAGCACAATGTAATTAATTAAATAAAAGATGGTATCTATATGAAAAAATTACTTCTTATCATCAGTGCATTATTATTAACCCAGTCTGCATTAGCCGCAAAACAAGAATATAGCTGCGACGACGGCAAACGTTATTGCAAAGAAATGCGATCATGCGAAGAAGCGAAGTTTTACCTTAACCAATGCGGAGTAGGGCGTTTAGATCGCGATAAAGACGGCGTACCGTGTGAGAGTATTTGTAGGTAATAATAATGACAACAAATTTAAATAAAAGAATAAATGAAGCTTCTAAGCAAAAAATTTCAGTATCTTTAGAAACTTACAAGCACAGACCATCTCCTTACAACAAGAAAGATACTGATTATAAAAATACGGTAAAGAAATGTGATGATAACAATAATAAAAGGTGATCAACAAAATCACATATTAAACAATTATGTAAAAGGTTTCGCTTTCTTTTATTGTGAGCGTGACGACTATACTAGCCGTCACCGTCCAAGTCCATATAAAGAGAAAGATAAAGATGACCAAGATAGAATTAGAGAATAGTAAAAGAGATCTATTATTCGATATTAACCGTTCAATTCGTTACAACGCAAAACGGTGTAAATTTTTTGAGTGTTTAAATCGCTTTGTTAATTTTATTGGGGTAGTTTTTAGTTCTAGTATAATTTACGCAATTACTCAAGAATATCAGTTAGCAGCAACACTTTTCGGCGTTGTAGTTACAGTGTCTTCTAGTTTAGCCTTGGTAATAGGTTTTGGGGATAAAGCACGGGATCATCGCGATTTTATTAATGATTTTTCTCAATTGCAGACGTTACTATTAACTAGTGAATTATCTGAAAAGTTAATCAATGATGTTACTGCTAAAATGCGTGAACTTGATAGCAAAGAGCCGGCAGTACTAATAGTTCTTGAGCAGATTTGTTATAATGAACAGTTAATTGCTGATGGATTTACTAAAGAAAGATGTTCAAAAATTTCTTGGTATCAACGTTTATTAGCTCAATTTTTTGATATACGTTCGCATAAAATTTTTGAAAAACTAGAAAAATAATATGTTATTCCTTGTTAGGACTTAACTCAAACTCCACATTACTTGTATAGCCGCTATCGTTTAAATTATGTGTAACTTGAGTAACAATCCATTTACTACTATCAATTTGTCCCTTAAAGCCAGCTAAAACCGCTGGCATTTCAGGGATTAATTCAGGTCTGCCGTAAGCAAGCGTTAGCGAAAAACTGGCAATGCCTCGCTTCATTTTATCAAACGCTGCCTTAGCGCTATTGATCGCACGCTTTTCTGAATCATAAGTATGGCGTAGCGTTTTCATTTGATTAGCATCGCTTTCAACTGGCTGATGCTGAACTAATACTTTTTGTTTGTTCTTACTGACTTTCCCCGTTTTAGTGATAATGTTTTTGCGTTGAATTTCGGAGTGCTTATCAATAATCACTTCGCCTTTTTCCCCTGTATTTGTATTGTAATAATAAGCACGCACTGCACTATAATTATCCCCCTCGGCAATATTAAAACGATAACTATCGCCCGATTGTTTTGTAATCAAGATTGAGGGCAACGGCTTACCGTTAGCGGTTTTCATTTCGCCAGCATAGAAGAACATTAGATAACCGTTTTTCACCGTGGCGATAGCGTCATATTCTTTCGCAAGTCGCGTGAGTAAATTAATCGTACTTTCATTTTGCTGATCTAAGTGTTCGATAGTTTGCTCACCAAGTTCTTTATCGCAGAGTGGTTTTAATTTGTTTTCTGCAGCAAGCTGTGCCACTAAATCTTTAATTTTTATTTTATGGAATGAACGCTCTTGCTTTGTTGTTAGTGAGCCGAATAGATCTGCCGACCTTGCTCGCAAAACAAGCGTATCAGGTGGACCACTAAACTCAATCTCGTCAACTTTATAACTACCTTTATCGACTAAGCCTGTATCTTTAAAACCAATCGCTAAATTAATGGTTGCCCCTCGACTGGGTAATACTAGCTCACTATCGTGATCGCTTAATGTAATATCAAGTTGATCTGCCTCAAAGCCGCGATTATCGGTAAGCGTGAGCGAGATTAAACGCTCGCTGACAATGTGCGTAATATCTTTTTGCGTTTTGTCGTCTTTTGACGTAACAACAACCTTAAAAATGGGTTTGCGATGATTGCTATTAAAGAGATCACTAATAATATCAATCATAAGTAATCCATCACTTTTTGCACGAGTTTAACAGACAGTGGATCATCTGTACGCTTTAATGTCATACTAAAATCAATTAAACGTGGTGCACCGTCCCCGAATAACTCTGTCCGCTCTTCACTAATTTTTTCAATCACGAAATAACCTATCAGCTCAAACGTTGCGCCATCAATCAACGGGTAAGCGTCGCCCAAATCTGCCATAAGTTCCAACAGTTTAATGCTAACTCTTCCGCCCGTAACTTCTGGCGCTAAACGCCCGCTAATGGTGATAGTTTCGCTTTCTTTGCCAATAAATTGAGTTTTCGGCATTAAGCCAATAACGTTATTTGTTGGGTGCCGCCAAGATGATTCTCGGCTTAATGATTGAAAGGGGATTGTTCGCTGCATAAAAACGAACAATCCAAGTGAAGCAAGTGCGAAATTTTGAAACATTGCTATAAATCTTCCGCCATTCTTTTGCAGACAATATAGAGATCATTAGGTGAGAATCGCCAGCTTTGATTAAAACCTAGTGCCGCGGCACAAAATTCTGAACAAAACCACTTATTAGCAGATTGTCGCCATTTCAAGACAACGCCAATCGCACCAAGCCAGTCATAATCTTGCCCTTTCACTCCATTGTAAAAATAATCTAAATAACGTTTATCTAAATCAATCGGCACAAAATCCCATTTTTCTAAATCTAGTTGCATTCGCTTATAACGTACACCGCCGTCCCGCACCGAAGCAGAGAAGCAATGATAATCGCCTTCCTTAGCGCGATAAACAATTTCGCAGTGCGAATACTTCCCCTTCGTTGTTTTACGCGTTAACCAATCGCAAAACCTCGCCCAGATAGCGGATAAGGATTTTCCCGTTTTTTGCCCTTTGTAAAAAGCGATATAGATATTATTCCTCTGCATAAATCTCACTCCAACCTGTCGAATAATCGTAATCACCTGGATCATCACTTGCTAACATCGCAATGCGGTGTTGTTCTGCGTTTGCAAAATTAGCTTGTTCCATCTGCAAAATCGCTAATGACAACTTATCAAGTAATGTTTTATCCATTTCAACAAACGTCCCGTCCATTGTTTTCCAATTTAATGCTTCGAAAACCGGTAACGTCCGCATAAATGTGTACTGTTGCCGACTTGGCTCGTTTGTGTGAAACCACTTATCGACGCTAGCAACATAAACGCCGCTATGCGTCCTTTTATAGCGCTCCGCTTTAATCCTTTCCCAAACCGCATCTTGCCGCTGTTCAATCGGAATAATGACGGGAGGCGCATCAACAACTTGCCCATCAATATATAATTTATTCTGGTTAACAAGTTGCTGTTGTAATGTGCCGTCATCTTCAAAATACAGACAGTTCGGGTATTGTTCCCGCGCCATTTGTTTAGCTTCATCATAATTTGGTGCAGTAACCCCAATCACATATGATGTTTCGCGTTTTCCAGTTTCTGGATTGATAATAATTAAATAATCGTTTCTCATTCTGATTGACTACGTTCGATTGCTTTTTCACGCCATGACATTAATTCATCTAAATACATTTCATTAAATGCAGTCGGTTGCCAGTGAAAGACCGTTGCAATATCTGCAATCGCATCATCAACGGTCTGCGGCACTAAAATCACGCCGTTTCGAGTTGATCCGGTTTGATAAAAAAAGTGATAACGCTTGTCGCTAATTCTGTAAAATCAACAATATCAAGCGATTTAATTTCCACTTCTGTTAACGCTGGCGAGGTAACGCGAGGTAATAACTTCGTAATTGCGTCAACATCAACATTTAACACATCAACTAATTTCAATCCCTTTAACGCAAAGACATTTGGCTTATTAATCACAATGTCTGTAATTGTGTTTTCGCCACGACGAATACCTGCAGTTAATGTTACTGTTTTTTGATTATCTGTTTTTACTTTAGTCATTTTTTAATCCTTAAGTTGTAATTGAGAAAAGCCCCTTTGCGGGGCGTAGGGTGGTGTAAAAATTAGATTCCGATTGCCGCTCGGTGGTCGGCGAGTTTATCGTCACCATCAACAACATAGATCATATTCAGCATATCTATTTCAACGACATCACGACTATTTTCAATGAGCTTGTAATAGGTTAATGAGGCTTTAAATGTTTGTTCCGTATCATCGCCAGCCTTACTATTGCCCGGATCAATTTCGGTAAAACGCCCGTGCATTACAATTTCAATCGGCGTTACCTCGCCGCTATCATCCTGCTGATATGCGCCAGTAAAACGTAATTGCACGTCTGAGATATTTTTGCCAAATTGACGAAATAACTCTGTCATATAACCGCCCATCTTGATTTCCGCTTCCAGCTTTTCTAAACCAAGATCAACGTCAACCGCACCAATCATTCCGCCGGAACGATACTCTTCAGATTTAATTGCCAGCTTGGGTTGCGTAACTTCGGTAACTTGTCCTCGATAGTTATTACCATCAATAAACATATTCATATATTTTAGTTTTCTCGGCATTGCCATTTGTTACGCTCCTTATGAATTTACTCGACTAACAAAATCAACAAGATAAGAATCGGTAAAGCGTTGATTAAATTGCAACTGTTCTAGTGGCGGTACAGGTGTATAGTCATAATCAATAATTAACTTACCGTCTGATAGATTTTCTTTCGAATTTAGATCTGCAGTAATCCAAGCATTACCGCCCATCAACATGCCTTTATTTGTAAGATCACGCCATTTTGCTTTGATGCCCTCGATAATGTCTTTCACTAACGTAACCGACATATCTTTATCCATTGCCCAGTCAAAGGATTGTGCAATTGTATCTTTCAGCACTTGTGCCGTGCGGGTGTAAACCTCAAATTTAAATTTCGGCTCATCAGAACAAGTACGCAAGCCCCAGAAGCGGAAGCCGTTATAATTGATACAACAAGTAATCCCTTTTTCATTCAAGAAATTAACGTCTGTTGAGCTGTCGTTAATATCAAAATAAATTTCTTTGGTAACGCCAGACACGCCGTTAATTGCCTTGTTAGAAATAGATGTATGCCAGCCTTGCTCTTTGTCTAAATAAGCACGCACTGCTGCAGCACGTACTACTGCATAATCCACTTCATTTTTTAATGTTAATGGATTGAACGAAATAAAATCACCGAAAATTAACATCACTTCACGCTGTGCGAAGTTTTTACGGTAAGTTAAAACTTGCTCTTTGGTGTTACAGCCGTAACAAGAGAGATAAGCAAATGCGTTCATTTTTGCCGCCAAGGCAGCCAATTCAATCGCTACTTCTTTGGTGTCGTGTTTTGGTACGCATAAAATACGTGGTTTAATGCCGTATTTGACCGACGCCGTGAGCAACGCTTTCATGCCAGTGTAATTACCGTTTTCATCTGTTGTACCGATAATATTGGCGTTCATTTCTGATTTGTACTCTTCTGCTTCTGTTGATTCATCGTGCGTTGATTCTGGCACACGCACAACAATCACTTTACAGTTAACAATATCAGCAATGCCATCTAACGATCTTGCTAGCGTGCCTTTCGTGCCAGCTTTTGCAATATAGGCTTGTGGGTTGGTAAGTAATACAGCTTTATTTAGCGGAAAAGTATCATCGTCAGCATCTGATGCAGTGGCGACTAGCCCAATGATAGCAGTAGATACCATCTGAATTGAGCGAACGCCCTCAGTAATCTCGTTGACTCTGACCCCGTGTAGGTATTCTTCGGACATAGCAAATCCCTGTTTGTTGTTGATAATGAAGAGATATTGCTATTGTGATCGTCAGCTAATTTATATGCTATCTAATAAACCTGTGAAATGACTTATCACATTACAGAGCTTGTAAGTTAGATACTAAAAAAATAGGAGAAAAATTATGAGATTACCAAACGGCTATGGCAGCGTAATTAAATTAAGTGGAAATAGACACAGACCTTATTTAGCCCGAAAAACAGTTGGTTACGATGCAAACCCAAGGGGGAAGCTATTTAGGAGATAAACCAATTTGTTACGCTACACTAGCAATAACCGTTAATAAAGTATTTGCTGCTATCCCGTATCAAGTTGAAGGCGGAACAGAAGTAATGGGAGCTCCAGAAAGCATTGTTGCTTGGGGTATAGAGAAAGCCAACAATAAAACTCAAATTTGCTTATTAAATAAAAAAGACTGGTCAAGACCATCAGATTATCAATTTTTTATTGCATTTTGTGTATAAACAGTGCCTAGCCCTTGGCTAGATACCAAGACTGATCCAAGCAACTTTACCCCCATTCTTTAATAGTGATGGGTTATCTGTATAAGCAATAAAATTAAAACCTCCTAGCGAATAATCTTCTTGAGTTTTTGTTAGTTCGTATTGCATTGTTCCAAATGTAAATTCACCATTACAAAATAGATTTTTAGTACCATATTTAATGGGAAGTGATACTTGAGTTACAGACCATGTTTGATTGTCTATATAATTAAAATAATGAACAAACAATCCCCCTTGGATAATTAGCCCGCCATAAAGTGGTCCTAAGCTTATCCACCAAGCGTTTGGATTTGCAAAATCATATCTAATACCAAGCGGGTTATTTCCATTTTGCCCCAATAAATTTGCAATGCTTTTTAATCCAGCAATATTACCGGCTAATAGAGCAGATATAGCTGATACAATATTACTAAATGACTTTGTATCGTCTATCTGAAAATCAGCCGCTTCTAACTTAGCTTTTCCACTGCCACCGTCTGTTTTATATGGTGAGTTGAACTGAAAATGGAATATGTTATTTTCGTCGTCAGCCCAGATACCATCAGCATTTTTTGAGTTTTTTGCTGAGCTAAGGTCGCCTCCCGGCATTCCGTCGTTAAACATCAGCATATTACTGTTTATGTTTAAATCGCCTATGACACCTACTTTTCCGTTTGATAGTGTCAATATTTTGTTTGAGGCCGTAGAGTTGTTATAAAATATATGCCCACTGGTCGAACAATAATCAAGATAGTCTGCGCCGTTTGATGTTGATGAGATTTTACGAGCGTACAGCTTATTACCAGCGCTAATTGTTACATCACCGTTTACTGTGCCGCCAGTATATAAATCTAGCTTATCTATCGCATCAATTCTTGTCCACTGCGTCCAAGATTTGGTATTTTCTCCATTGTATTTGCGTAAATAAACGTGCTTATTGTGCAAGCACGTGTATCGTTGTAAAAGACCTCCTGAATTAATCACCTCTAATGACCCTGCTTGAGTCTCTGGATAGTTTTTATCTAGTGTTGCTCGTGTGGAATTACTTTGTGTGTAGATACCCGCTGTTCTTATATCGTTAAGGTTTTCATCAGTACCGATATTTCTAACAACAAAATCCTTAATTCCGTATCCGGCAAGAGTAGTAGCTGGTGATTGCTTTCTATTGGCGAGGTTCAACGCTTCGACACCTTTGTCATATGCTGTTTTAGCTGCATAGCTTGTTGCTACTGTGTCACTGCTAGTACTGTTGACTGCATTTGATTTTTTACTATTTGGGATGTAATTACTCAGATTTCGAGTAATAGCGTCAATTAATGCTTTTAAGGCTTTACCCGCTTTTGCGGTTAAACTTAAAGTTTCGCTGTCACTATCTAAAGCGCTTGTAAGCTGCACGATACCGGCTTGAGATGTTGTTGCTTTATCTATTGCATGTGTATGACCTGTCATATCAACAGCATTTGTTGTATTTTCAGTGATCCCTTTTGGTTTCACTTCAAGTCTAGTTGCATAAACAGTTGTGCTATCAACAGTTAATTCAACGTTATCTACTGATTGCACTTTCAAGATAAGTCTAATCAACAATGATTGACCGCTTCCGCTAGCTAAGATCGGTTTATATGTTTCAGGGTAGTTTCCGACAGCAATTAATTGATCTCTATCGTTATACACGCCTAATTCTCTGATATACCATCCCCCAACATCTGGTGGTATGTTTAGTTCAACAACTACATTTTGTGGATTTTTTGTATCTGCAGCGACAGATGTTACTGTGTTACGATATACTTCATTGACTAGCTTAGTTTGAGTTCTTTTCGGTACAACAATTGCACCATTCCCATCTCCAATTGCGATTTTTTTTATTTTTATAGTACCAGCGTCAGATATTGCTTGTGCAATATCTAATTCACCTTGTGCGGTTAAAATAGAGTAATATTGTTTTTCCATATTTTAGTCTCGCGGATAGATTTCTGTTATTGTTCCTGATGTGATAGTACTTGCTACGTTTGTGTCGCAGATGTTTGTTAATGTGATAATGAGTTGTCGTAGTGTGCGTGATACTGGTTTTGTGTTATCAATTAAGCGTAGTAATTCTTTATTTAGCTTTTCAGTTAATCCTGATGCGGGCACTTCAATCGATAATCTAAATGTTCCCGCTTGTGCTGCGGGAGTTTCTTCAAACCATTCCGTCAAATCGGTGATATAGCCAAACGGCTCAATAGCACGCTTGATTGCTGATATTGTGCCTTTGTACTTGTGCGTTCTGAATGCATTACGAATGACTTCGCGTTTCTTTTCTTGATTCCAACTTTCTTCCCAATAATCGACAGACAATGCCCATGCCAAGAAAGGGAGTAACGGTTCTGGGCATTTGTCTGCGTTCCACAAAATCGAATAGTCCACATCCAGATACTCAGCTAATGCACAAATTTGAGCTGCTTTTTGTTCTAGCTGACTTGAGCCAACGGGTAACAGTGTTTTAGTCATCTGATTCTGTGACCTCCAAATTGATGGACTCACAGTAACCAGCCTGGTCATGTGCTAGCACAATGTTTTGTGTTGGCTGTGTTACTTCAACGCGTTGTACGCCTTCAACGTGTAGTGCCGCATGGATTGCAGAGATATTAATATCTTTACCAAGTCTTAATTGTCGACGAACAAATTCATTAATTCTTTTTAATGCTTCGGCTTTAATCGGTTCTGACTCTGGTCCCTTGTAGGTGTATAGTGTCGCCTGTATTTGATAATTTTGGATTTGTACCGATTGCACGGTGACACGGTCAGCAACAGGACGCACATTTTCATCATTTAATGCAATGCGAACTTTATTTAAGAGATCTGCTTCTGCGGTTCCGTTGCCGTTATATGACAAAACAGACACAGTCACATAACATGGCTGTGGTGAGTAAACATCAACATCCGCAACACGTCCATCACTCGATAAAGCGTGATATTCATAACTTGACTTTGCGCCAGCGGTGCTAATCGAATCAAATGCTAATTGAGCGCGATAGCGTAATGCTTCATCGCCTTCTAAAATTTCAGGAATTGGTGGATTGGCAGTATTGTCTGCTTGTTGGATAACTAAACGTGCTACATTGTAATTAGCGGCGATAGCATCAAGATCTGCACCAGTTGCGTGTGCCAGTGATACGGCTAATGCACCGTTATTAATACGTTGTCTAAGCAATAACTCTCGATAAGCATTTTCTTGTAATAGCTTAACGATTGGCTCGCTTTCTAACTGCAATCGTTGTAACCAAAAATCTTTGTCTTCTTGCTTGTCGTATAATGTAATAAATGCTTGTTTCCTTGCTTCAAAGATCGCTTCAAAATTTAATGCTTCTAGGAAATCTGGCTGCGGTATCTTGGATAAATCAATTAATGCACTCATAACGTTAAGCCTATTTTTTGATAGTTGATGTTTTGTTGATTACGTTTAAGTACGCCACTTAGATCTGCGACAAATTTTTGATCTTGCAGATAGACCTTAAATGCTTTTATGTCGATACGCGGCTCCCATTGCTTTATTGCAATAATGCAAGCCGCAGACATTTGCAGCATTAGCGCTTGACTTAACGGACGATCGATAAGTTGATAGAGATAACTGCCGTATTCACGCCGTTGAATTCTTGAGCCAACGGCCGTAATTAAAATATCGGTAACAGACTGTTTAATATGTGCTATTTCATCGGTGATTTGTGTGCCGTTACTTTTGTTCATTATTGCGGTTCCCCTGTTTTTCCACCGCTATCTCCTGGGTGAATGTGCTTAACTAGGCTAATGCCTGACGCGACTACATCACCATCAACTGTCACAGTTCCGTTGATGTGTACATTGCCGGTACAGTTGACTTGCGGGGTATCAGCGGTAACAGATTGACTTGCTTCAATCTGTGCTGTTGCAATACCGCTTGCGGTTAAAGCGTGCGTTTTTTGGTTGTATTTGATGACGGCGTTATCAGCGAATTTGATAACGTGTTCATCAGGACTATTGCTCGGAGATTGATTTTTTAAATAGATACCAGTAATAACCACGCCTGTATTGAGTTCGCCGCTCGGCGCAAGCAATAAGCATTGTTCGCCGACGGTTGGCGGTGACCAAGTGATGGTTGTTCCTGCACGCAAGGTTAAAAATGGCAACCAGTCACTAATTATTTGTCCCGATTGCACCCTTGCTCTTGCTTGTTGATAATCCACGGCGTGGATAACGCCAATCTTGATTAAGCTTTCAAGTCGGCGAATGATGTCTGCGATATTCATACCGCTATTATTGAGAGGATAAAGAGGGTAGGCGAGCTGATAAGATTGTGAGATTGGCTATCACAAATAGATAAAAAAAGGAAAGTTTGTTCACTTTCCTTTTTGGTTTGATTGATTAATTATTGGGTAATGTGTTGCGTTTGTGTGCTTGCTTGATTAAACGGTTTAATTTCAGCAAGCGCAATAGCAATTTTTTCTTCTGTGATTTGTGCATCGTAATGTGTTTGTAAGTTTAGCCAGCTTTGTGCGTCTGTGCTAAAAAACGCGGCTAAACGTAATGCAGTATCAGCAGTAATACTGCGTTTACCTTGCACAATTTCATTAATTCTACGCGGCGGCACATTAATAGCTTTAGCCAGCGCATATTGACTAATGTTTAGTGGGATTAGCCAATCTTCTAATAATATTTCACCCGGATGCACTAGTGGCACTTCACGATCTTTCATATTGCCTCCTTAATGATAATCCACAATCTCAACGTTAGCAGCGTGTCCATTTTGCCAGACAAAGCAGATACGCCACTGATCGTTAATTCTGATACTATATTGACCGACTCTATCACCTTTTAAAGCTTCCAAATGATTAGCTGGTGGAATACGTAAAAAAGCTAAGTCTGTCGCTGCATTAAGTTGTTGTAATTTTCTCATTGCAACACGTTCAAAAGTGATAAACCTTTTTATCCTTTTTCCATTAAAAAATTGTTCTGTTTCTTTGCAGCGAAAACTTAATATCATTATTAACGCTCCTCGTTATTAATTGATGGTATGATAACGTTATTCGTTATTAAACGCAACACTTTTAATCTCTATCTGACAATAAACTACGATTTTTTGCTTGTTGTTGTCGTTGTATAGACTCAATTTCTTTTCTTACCGCTGCCGCGATTGCTTCTGGATTGCCGTTTTGCACATTGATATTTATTGACACTTGTAAATTAGTGGCTTTTTGATCATGTTGATACTTATGATCATTGATCTTATTTTTTCGTTCATCAATTTTTAGACTTGGTTGTGATAGTACAATTGGCCGCGGTAATGCGACTTGTGGTTGCGGTAGCACAGTTGGTTGTGGTAGTGCAACTTGTGGTTGTGGTAGTGCAACTTGTGGCTGCGGTAGTGCAACTTGTGGTTGAGCAAAAGCCACGCTACTTGCTAATCCTGCAGCAACCATTCCTGCTTTGGCGGTTTTTGCTCTGTGTAGCGTTGATAAAAAGCCAGTGCCTAGACGGGAAGTCGCTTCTTTATTAAAGACAAACTCGCCACGATGCACAATGCCTGCAGGATCATATTTGCCACCGCTACCAGTATAGCCGCCTGTTGCTTTTTGTTGTGTTAATACCCCTCGCATAGCTTCATCCATTAAAATATTGGTACCACCATGGAATTGTTGTACTGCTTTTTGTAGCGATTCTTGTTCTGCTTTTTCTTTAATTTCATTAATTTTTGTTTCTGCCTCGGTGGAGAAGCCGAGTTTTTGTTTAATCCAATCGACTTTTTCTTTAATGAAATTGGTAACTGCACTGAATTTATCTTCAATACCTTTTTTGAGTGAAGTTACAATATTTGTGCCAAATTGCACAAAATTATCCGGCAGTTCTATCCCAAAATATGACATTACTTTAGCTAAAGCTTTGTAAAATAGCCCGATGGGTGACCAATTCACAATAAGCTTTCCAATTTCACCAATTCCACCGTCGAACGCGGCTTTGATGTTTGTCCAAATTTTCACAAAAAAGTTCTTGATTGGTCCCCAGTTTTTATAAATAAGGTAGCCAATGGCTGCTAATGTTGCAATCACTGCTACAATAGCAAGAATAATAGGATTCGTCATTGCAAATAAAGAAATTGCCCTAATTAATCCTAAGAATTTACCACCTAATGAAAGCACTATTCCGCCAACTTTTAGAAATCCTAACCCCATTCTTGCGATTGGATAAAGCATAAAACTTAGCAAATTACTTAAAGCCCCAACAACAATTAACGAAGCTCCTAAAGTACCACCCCATTTTATTAAACTAACAACAAGATCTTTATTATTTGTTACCCATTGTCCAATAGATTTTGTTACTTTCGCCACAATAACAATAACTTCCCACATACCTTCAACGATTGTAGAAATTCCTTTTCCAACATCATTTGCCCATTTTTCTAGCTCTCCATTTTGTGCCATTTGATCAACAGCATCTAGAACGTTTTTTAGTTTCCCTTTTAAAACATCAAATGCTCCAGATTGCATTATCATATTCTGGAATCTAACCCATTGATCTTGTAAGTTAGACCAAATACCAATCAATGTTTTTGATTGTTTTTCCATTGCATCGGCGTATTTTTCATTCCAAATTCTTTTTAAAGTTTCCTCGATTTGTTTACGGTTATTCTTATTAACTTTTGCTGTTCGTTGTTTACCGTTGCGGTCTGTATATTCATACTCAATAAAATTTGTTCCTTTAATAGCATTTCCTTTAATACCAAATTCTTTTAATCGCTCATTTTCTCCTGTAACTGCATCAGCAATCGCTTCTACCGCTTGCATAATAGGTTTTCCCATTGCAGAAGATGTATCGCCTAATGTTTTTAATAAACCATTAGTTGGATCCATTCCGTAAGCCCTTAATCGTACAAAACTTTCTGTTACTTCGCCTAACTCATATGGGGTTTTAGTAGCAAAATCACTGATCCAATCCATACTTTGTTTAGCTTTGCTTTGGCTGCCTTCTGTTGTTTCTAGCACTGTTTGAAATTGTTCAAATTGAGCTGCTGTTTTTGCCATACCTACGACACCACTTCCAGCAGCATAACCAGCACCAACTAACCCAGCCCCCATTACCATTGAGCGTTGTCCAAAATTAGCAAGACGTTCACTGCCGCTTTTTAACATTGCTACTCGTTGTTGATATTTCTGCTGTGCGGCTTTGGTTTTATTTAATCGTTCTAATGCTTTTTTCTGTTTGTCGATTTCTTTGGTTGCTTGGCTGATTTTGTTTTTTGTAATGAGTTCTTCTGTTCCTAATCTCTTAACATTGACTCCGCTTTCTTTCAGCTTTTGTTGTAAACGACGTAATTCTACTAATTGCAATGCCTTTTCATGGCGACTGGCTTTTAATGCGGATTTTTCGGCATTAATGGCTTGTTTGCTAGCACTAAGGGCGTTTTTCTGTTTTTGTAACTCTTGTTCTAGTCGATTAATGGCTTGGTTGGCAAACATTGCTTGTGTGCTAAGTTTAACGTACTCACTACTATTACCTAGCCCACCTTTGCTTAGTGTATTTTGTGCATCAAAGATTTGTTGTAATTCTCGCTTTTTCTCTTTAATACTGACAATTAAGTTATCGCGACCGCTTTTGAGTTTTTCGTGTTTTCCTTGTAAAGAGGTAATTTTTTCATTGTATTTCTGAATGCTTTTTGTACTGTTATCAATATTCGCTTTAAGCCGTTGGAAACCATTAATTTGTCCTTGAACTTTTTCTAATGATTTGAGGCTATCTTTGCTTTCTTTAAGTGCAGTTGCTAATTTCTGACTGGCTTTTTCTGCACTTTTAAGAGGTGCAGAAATTTTATCAATCGCATTTAATAAAACGGTAAGTTGTAAATTGTTCATAAAAACCTACTTTTTAATTGACAATATTTTCAGTTTAGTTTGATAATGGCTTAAACAAGGAGTTAATTATGGTCAGCCTAATTTTAATATCTATCTTTTTTATTAGTCTGCTAGCCTTGACAATGGTGATGTTACCTTTTGCCACAGGTCTAGTTCTTGCTGTTCCTTTCATTTTTCTTTATTTGTTAATGATTGCTTCTATCCTTTGGTTATTTGACATTAATGTCTTTCTAGGTTTAGTTGCGCTTATTTTTTATTGTTATTTAGCCCACCTTTTCCAGAGAAGATGTAAAGCAACAAGTTAAAATTAATCCTTATAATTTTTAAATTGAGATTGCTCATAGTTTTACCCTGTTTTGGTTGACATCATTAATATTACTATCAATAATGTAATAAAACGATTAAGGAGAAATTGAATTATGTTCAGCATCTTATTAATTTTCTTCTGGATTCTTATAGTCATTTTTTGTGTCGTTTTTGTGCCACTTGGTCTTTTATTCGGTATTGTTTTAGGTACAAAAGATCAATATGAATTTGCTGTAACACGTAAAGAGAAAGTACAAGCGTTATTAACCCCTTTAATGCTTGCCTCGCCTTTTATCTATTACAATTTTATTAATGACTCTTTATGGCAAGCAGCGTTATCTCTTTTGTTTATCCCTATCGTCACTGAAGCTATTTTTACCAATGCTAAAAGGTAATCATTATGGAGCTAATTTATTTTGTCCTTTTACTTATCGGTGTCGGTTTTTCATTAGCATTTGCTTTTACTGCGACTTTTGCGATGATTGCAGCAGCAGTTTATTTATTGCCTCTCGTTGTTGCGATTGCGATTCCTTTATTTATTCTTGTCTGTATTCTGATTGGCATTGGAGTTTTGGCTGGCTGGATTGGTGAAACAGCAACTTTCATTTTGTTATGTATTTGCGGCTTAATCTATTTTTTCAGCCGTAAAAAGCCTTAATTGTTCCAGCCTAACCCCTGAATAATTAACTCTTCTACTAATGATTTATCTTGTTCCGTAAACCCTAATAATTCCCGCTTTGCGTATTGTGTTGAGATATTACGTTTCTCATTCACGACACCACGTTTACCCAGTTGATGCACAGCAGCAATATTTGCTGCAGATCCACTAAATCCGACAGTAACTTGATTGGCTGTACTTTTTGCTTTTAAGTAACGTGCCATTTTTAATTTTACAAACATTTTTTGTCGTCTAATCCGACCTTTCTTTTTTCTTAATTTTTTACGCGGAATAAAACTTGTGCCATCTGGATTTTGTTGATTAGTAATGCGTTGGCGTTGTGATTGTGCGATTTTCTGCCCGATATTTTTTGCGAGATGACGTCTAGCTTGCGGTGATAAATTAGCGATTAAAGTGCTTAATTTATTGGTTAATTCATCAACGTTATCCATGATGCTCACCGTCGGTCGAGGTAATAAATTCATCTTTGATATAGAGCTCTAATCGCTCAAGTGTTTCATTCGCTGCGATTGGCTCTGGTAGATAAGTGATTTCTGTGCCTTTTTCGGTTTGTTCAACTTTTACGCGTTCGGTTAATTTGATTTTGAGTGATAAATCTTGGGTAGTTTTATTAATCAAATCAGTTTCAAAGGCGATTGCATCTGGGCGTTTTGCTGGATTGTCAAATAGCTCATTCTGATTTTTGCGTAAGTAGGCGAGCAGCGGCACGATAATGATCGCCACATCTTTATCAAAATCAGTAATGATAATATTTATGGTATATTGATATTCATAACTTAATGATTCTGCATTTGTCGCGATAATATGCCCGTCATCAATAAATACTTGTAGCCTGTCTGGATTATTACGTAAATACGGATAGGCTTTTTCAATCACTTCTCTTAGTTGTGCTGGTTTTTTCATTTGCGATATTGCTTCTGTTGCTGTTCGTAAATAGTTTGACAGTCAATGCAACGTGTCACGCCCTGTAACCTTCTTCTATTTTCTGGGATAGGTTCCTCACAATCGATACAGTGCGTTAAACTTTGTCTTACTGTTTTTTGTTGTCGTTGTTGCAAGTTGTAGTCACGTTCTAATTGTGCTAATTCGTTCGCTCTATCAATTTGATCCATTATTCAATTTTTCCTTCAACTCTAATCCTAAAGTACGGTTCATATGCGGGGTTGTTTATATTCATTAATGATTCAAGATTAAAATAAATGCTTTGTGCTATATACAAGATAAATTCTGGAATAAAATTAGCCGTTGCAATTGTCGGGGCAATGCCATCAATCTCACCTATATAGACAGGAATACCGAATAATTTCCCATAATGTGTAAAGCCTTCGGAGAGTAATTCTTTTTTTGTGTAGTATTTCAGTAATGCCATTTTATTTCCTATTGATTAAGGCAATTGATTAATGATTGTTTTTCAATTTTGCAGATTTCAATCGTATTTAATGCGTCTGCTAATGTTGTTACTAGATCGCCATTAGTTTTAATTTGTACGTTTGGTGTTTGGCATTGATTGCTTTGTGGGCAAATCAGATGATTAGTTGTTGGCTTTTTCGGTGTTGAGCAGGCGGCTAATGTCATCAGGCACAGGCTGATCACGCCAGTTTTTATTGTTTTCATGTTGTAACACCTCGTTAATTTGTTGCTTTTGTTTCGTTGCTTGTTGCTGTTGTTGTTCCAGTAATCCCAACAGGCGCTGTTGTGATTTCTTAAATTGTTCAATTTGTTGTGTTGTTTGTTGTAATTGTTGAGTAAGGTCGCTGATTGTTTGATGTTGTCGCTTTGTTTTGTCGTAAAGCGTGCTGCTTATGGTCGCTAACATTACAAAAACAAATAACAAAACGATTTCAATTAGGGTAGTTAGTTTAGGCATAACGCACGCTCCTTGTTTCGGCGTTGGATTAAGCCGTTTGATTTTTGCCCAGCAATATAGACCCAACGGGCAAACTGATCGCACATTGCTGGCGTGTAGCCTTGGCGAGCCATCTTAAATAACGTTGAATTTTGTAGTTTTGTGCAGCCAACGTTAAACGTAATAGACGTTAAAGCGTCAAATGCACCTTGCGGCATTGCTTTTCCGTTCGCAAATTGATTCACACATTGTTCAGCGATTTTTATATCACTGACCCAGCGTTCTGCGATTTCTTGCAAGCTGTATTTACGTTGTTCTATTACTTGTCCGCTTGCTTCGGTTGAGCCTATGCCGACAGTCAAAACATCATTTGGGCATTGGTAAGGTTGTTGCACACAGCCCTCTGCATTGCCAATTAACTCTAAACCTTTTTGTGATGTTTTTATTTCATTAGCAAACTGGCTTAATACAATGGCGATAACTGCTGTTACGCTGCAATATTTAATGACTATCTTCATCATGATGTTGTTTCTTTAGTTTTAATTCTTCGCTCTTGAAATACCAGTTAATTAAAAATGTGGCGATACCAAGCCCAATCCCAATGAGCGATGCCCATTCGTTGATAGATAAGCCGCTAAAAAAAGAGAGGACTGCACCCCAATATGCGTAAGTCGTTGAATCTTTCATATTTAGTCCCATAGATTCACGGATTGAATCGTTTTTCCTTGTTTAATCGTTTCATAATCTGGCAAATTGACTTCCGTTCCCATTTCAATTATTGCGTTGTCTGTTAGATGTGGATTTAGTGCCAGCGTTGGTTCAAGTAACCCATCAACACGCCCAAAGTATCGGTAAATGATGGTATCTAAGTTGTCATTTTGTATTGCAAACACTTTCATAGTAATGTCGCTGTGATTTTTGGTTTGCCGAGTATTGCACGAATTGCAAAGCGCGCATCTCGCCGTAAATCGCCGATACTTTCTTCTAACATCATCATGCGTTTTTCGCCGTCGTTAGTGAGATCGTAACTTGCATAACGTTCATACAGTGTTGCTACCGCTAAGCAATAAACGGCACGTAAGTAGTAATAGGTTTGTTGATTTTGGTTATCAATCATTACGCCTTTAATGTTTGCAAGTGTAGTAACGTTAGCTTCGAGTTGTTTAGCTTTAAATGCTTCTAGCTCCGTATTCACGTCTAGCACGGCGTGCAATGCTGCTTCTTTTAGACGTTCGTTTGGCACATTGCTATCAATTCGCATTGCGTTGCGTAATAGTGTTAGTTCAATGTTTGGATAAAATGGATCGTTATTGATGATGTCGTTTGAGGGTTGCGATTGCTCCACGTTTTTTTGTACTGCTGGCATAGCAAGATCATCATCTTGGTACATAGTAATCGTAAGATCTGCCATTTTGTTACTCCTTAAAAAACGGGGTGAGGATTACTTAATCACCTCGAAGAGGCTTTTTCATCCGCCCCGTGCGTTGCGTGGTCGCATTCTTGCTATTCGGTTTCTTCGGTTAAATTTAATTTTTTGCGTAAGGCTTTAATTTCGCCTTTAACTCCGACATTTTGATTAAGTGATAAAGCACGAGTTAAATTGATTAATGCCTGTTCTGGGTTACTTTCTTTTTGTTGCAATCCCAATTCTTTCAGCAATCGCGCACGGCTTTCATCTGGCATATCGCTATTTTGAGTGATGTCATTAGCTTTTTGTAACAACCCCAGATCAAACGCTTTGTTTAAGGTCATTGCTTTATTGGCAGCGTCGGCAAATTCTTCTGCGATTGCGGTCGCTGTGGTGCGGTTAAATCCCTCTGGCAATGTGAGGTCGTGGAAGAGCGCATATTCACCGATTTTTAACGCTAATTCATATTCGCCACAATCCGTTGCCCAAATAAGCCACATCATTAACACATCATCTTGGCGACCAGTGCCAGCTTGCATGACGCCGTTAATCCAATCGAGATAGTCGGGCAAGATTTTGCGTTTGTATTCCGCCTTGGCTTCTTTTGATTGGATATTGCTTAAATCTTTTTTATGACGTGCGAGCAAGTACAACATCTTGTCGTACTCGCTAAGGTGTGCCAGATCTTGTTGTTCGCCCTGCAATTGTGCAGCAATATGCTGCACATGGCGTTGAGCGGGTGATAATCTTTTCATTATGCTGCGTCCTCAAAAGTAATATTTTCGATCAATGCGGCACAATCGTAGTCTTCAATCTTGAAATCAATGTTTTTCGAGATGTAATCTTCAATGCGATTACGCTTCGGATTGTTGATAATCGCACGGCGGAGCGATTGAGTTTGATAATAAACAGATAGATTATCTAAGCGAGTAATCAAAATCGCATTAGCGGGGAAGTATGGAACTCGAATTGCTTTCAAGCCGCCGATTTGTTTTTGTGACATAATGATTTGTCCCGCTAATTCCTCGGTCGGCTCAGTAGTTTTGTTGACCATTTGGAAATATTTATCATTCAGGATTTCTCGGCCACAAATTGCAACTAATTCGGTATCATCGGCATACACTTCACTAATTAAATTGTTCGTTGCGTCTAATACAAGTGCATCAAGATTTTCATAACCTTTACCTGCGTTTGCCCCTGTTCCTTGTCCTTTACCGACTTTGATTTTATTTTCAGTGGTTGATCCGTTCATCACGTGCGTTGGCATATCTTCACGGAGTTGTTGCAACCAACCTTTTTTAACATCTTGTAGCAGAGTATTGCTGTTCGGGTTTGATGTTGCCGAACGGCTCGTGCCGTTTAATGCCATCATAATGATATTAAGTGCAATGGTGCGTTGGGTCTGATTGGCTAATTTTTGTTGGAAATCAGGGAATTTAGCCCATTGATCTAAGCGTTGGTAAGTGATGTGAGTGTCAAAATTGACTTGTTCGCAGAAATATTTGCGAGAGTCTAATTTTGCAATATCTTTTGTTTCACGATCTTTAGCATTGGTGTCGGTAGTGCTAGCGATAATATTCGCAACTGACAAGCCGATTAATTCTCCGGTCATTTCATCAACATTGACGGAATTGACTTTTTGCAAAAATTCGGAACTTAACAGCACTTTTTCAAACAATTTTTGCTCTGGTGTTGGCTCAACAGAAAATCCCTCTGCGACATCTTTTTCAGTAATTCCATTAAGTTGAGCAATACGAGCAACGTAAGCATTATATTGTTGTTTTGTAGTATTTTTCATTGTGCGTTCCTTAAATTAGCAATCTGTTTCAATCATTGATTTTTCTGCACCCGTAATTACTGGGCGATTAAATTCAACGGGTTCTTTTTCTAGAGTAGTGATTTTTTGTTCTAACGCTTGTAATTGTTGCGTTAACTCGATGTTCGCAGTGCTTAATTCGTTGAGTTGTTGTGTAAGATTTTCGTTTTCTTCTTGAACTTGCTTAATTTGTTCAGTTAATAACGTGCCAACATCTTCTAGCATTTTGTAGAGTTGTTGTTCTGTTTGCTGTGAGTTTGTTTTTGTTATAAACATTGCTTTGAGTTTATCTAACAAACTTTCTTTTTCTTGCTCTTCAAGTTCTAGCGTAAATTCTATCGCTTCACTAAAGAGGTTATCTTTATCTTGTTTGCGGTGGGCTAATGGATTTTGTTTCGCTTGTGCGGAAAATGTGAGCATTTCTGTGCCTAAGCTTGCTGGGTCATCAGTAACAGCAAGCCCAACAAGATAAGCACTGTTTAAATCAGCAAAATTTGGGTTGACTTCAATCGAGGTATAAACTTTTTGTTTATTTTTTACCATTTCGATTAAGTCTTTTGTCGGTTCAATTTGTGCTAATAAACGGAGCTTTCCGTCACGCTCTTCAGTTTTTAACGCTAACACATCGCCAAGGCGTTTAAAGTCGCCGTCAGGAAAAATTCCCTTGAAATGCTCAAGGTTTACTCTTGCTCCGTAAAGCTTTGGATCATAGTTAGACGCCATTTCTTCCAACCATTGGCGTTCGATATTACGCCCGTCTGCGGTTGCACCCTCAGTCGCAACGACAAACCACTTAGATTTTGTTGACATAGTTTTTTTGCTCCGTATTTAACATTGCCAACAATATTGAACGCTTAAAAATATTTTTCTATTTTTGTTATTTGTGAATCTCGTTATCACAAATAACAAAACAAGCCAATTTCTATGCGCTATCTATGATTAACGCATGGAAAAAGAAAACATTAAAACAACACTATCTGCAGAACAAAAAAGGCAAGCTCAAATCATGTATTGGGCTGGCTATCGTATTGCTGAAATTGCAAAAACCTTAAATATTCCTGCATCAACTATTTCGAGTTGGAAAGATCGCGAAAAATGGGAAGATACCGCACCAGTTGGGCGAGTAGAGGTATCTTTAGAAGCTAGACTTTGTTTATTGATTAACAAAGACGACAAAACAGGTCATGACTTCAAGGAAATAGATTTACTAAGTCGGCAAATGGAGCGGATCGCTCGAATCAAGAAATATAGTAACGGTGGGGGTAATGAAACGGATCTTAATCCTAAAATTAAAAGTCGTTATAAATCGGAGCGGAAACAAGCTGAAAAGAATGCGATTAATGAGGAACAGGAAGAAGCATTAATTAATAGCTTTTTGTCTGAAATGTTTGCGTATCAGCGCAGATGGTACGACGCTGGGCTGCAATATCGGATTCGCAATATTTTAAAAAGTCGTCAAATCGGTGCAACTTATTATTTTGCACACGAAGCTTTTATTGATTCGCTAAAAACAGGGCGGAATCAGATCTTTTTATCAGCCAGTAAAAAACAAGCTTTACAATTTCGTAGTTACATTTGTGATTATGCCAAAAAAACAGCAGATGTGGATTTAAAAGGTGAAACAATCAAATTACCTAATCAAGCCGAATTGATTTTTTTAGGAACAAATTCAAACACCGCACAATCCTATCACGGCAATTTGTATTTTGACGAAATCTTCTGGGTGCCACGTTTTGAAGAAATCCGCAAAGTGGCATCTGGCATGGCATCACAAAAGCAATTTAGACAAACCTATTTTTCTACCCCATCTGCTATATCTCATTCTGCTTATCCTTTTTGGTCTGGACAACGCTTTAATAAAGGGCGACCAGCGGATCAGCGACAAGAATTTAATTTATCGCACGATTATTTAAAAGCAGGGCGATTGATGCCTGATGGTCAGTGGCGTCAGATTGTGACGATTTATGATGCCGAAGAGGGTGGTTGTAATCTGTTTGATATTGAAGCCTTGAAGCTAGAATATTCCGTTGAAGAATTTGAGCAGCTTTTTTTATGTCAATTCATCGATGATGACAGCAGTGTATTTAAGTTTATTGATTTGCAAAAATGTGGCATTGATTCGCTCGAAGTTTGGCGCGATTTTAATCCATTTTATCAACGGCCGTTTGGTAATCGTCCTGTATGGATTGGCTATGATCCCGCTTATACAGGAGATAGGGCTGCGTTGGTAATTGTTGCTCCGCCTGCGGTTGAGGGCGGTAAGTTTAGATTGCTGCATTATCAAACTTTTCACGGCATGGATTTTGAGCAGCAAGCCGCACGGATTAAGCATTATTGTGATTGCTATAATGTGGCACGTATCACGATTGATAAGACGGGTATGGGGGAGGGCGTTTTTCAGTTGGTTAGTAAGTTTTTTCCAACTGCTCAAGGTCTATCTTATAACTTAGATGTAAAAAATGAGATGGTCTTAAAAACGTTGAATATTATTCAAAAACGCCGCTTTGAGTTTGACCAGGGAGATAAAGATATTATTACTAGCTTTATGACCATCAAAAAGCAAGTAACTAAATCTGGGCGTCAGATTACTTATATATCGGATCGCTCCGAAGAAGCAAGTCATGGCGACATTGCGTGGGCAATTATGAGTTGTTTTATTAACGAGCCTTACGATGCTAAAACCAACACATCAGCCAGAATTATTGAATTTCACTAAAGGAACTAACAATGACTATACAATCTAAACTATTTGCTTTTGATGATCCAATCCCTGTTATTGATAAAGCGGAGATTTTATCTTACTTTGAAAGTGCGATTTATCTTAATAAGTATTATACAACGCCAGTTAACTTTACTGGTTTAGCCAAAGCATTTCACTCAACTTCATATCATTCAACTGCACTTACAGTAAAGAAAAATATTTTATTAAGTACATTGCAAACATCTTATTTAATCTCACGTTTGGACTTAGAACGATTTGTCTTAGATTATTTGATCTTTGGCAATGCTTACTTTTTGATTCATAAAAATAAATTAGGTAAACCCGTTAGACTGCAGGCGATGTTAGCAAAGTATGTCAGAAAAGGTGTTAAAGATGGAATTTATTATCAAGTCACTAATTTTGTAGAGGACTTTGAATTTCCTAAAGATAGTGTTTATCACTTTATCCAACCCGATTTTAACCAAGAGATTTACGGTTTACCCGAATATTTGTCTGCATTACAGTCTTCATTCTTAAATGAAGCGGCCACTTTATTTCGCCGCAAATATTATATTAATGGCGCTCATGCAGGAAGTATTATCTATTTGACTGATCCGCTACAATCGGAAGCGAGTATTGATAACTTGGAACAGCAGATCAAATCGGCAAAAGGAAAAGGCAATTTTAAAAACCTTTTTATCTATTCGCCAAACGGCAAAGAGAAAGGTTTACAAGTGATACCGCTTTCCGACATTACCGCAAAAGATGAATTCTTAAACATCAAGAACACTAGTCGTGATGACATCTTAGCCGCGCACCGAGTGCCTCCTCAATTACTCGGCATTATTCCGAATAATACTGGTGGTTTCGGTGATGTGGAAAAAGCAGGCAAAGTCTTTTTCATCAATGAAATCGAACCGTTGCAACGAAAGCTCAATGAAATCAATGTTTGGTTTAGAGATAATTATAATATTCAGCAAGATTTGATTAAGTTTAGTAATTACAGACTACTAGATACAAATTAATTTATATTTTTATAATTAGATAAAGATAAAAAGCTATTGAGTATTTTCTCAATAGCTTTTTCTTTTTTTGATGTTCGTTACCAAAAAATCGCGATGCGTACCTCGCCACGCCCGCACAATAAAAGTGTGGAAAATTACGCAAAAACGCAATCAACCCGAGTCCTTATCCAGGACAAAAGATCTAAGATCTTTTAACAGATCTTTTTTAACGCATTTTTACGCAAAACAATGCAATTTTTATGATCTAAATAGATCCGTTTTATTTGATTTAGATCACAAATATATAATATTTTTAATCTTAATATCAGATTGCTCAATATTGCACCCAACATATATTTTATTATTGATTTATAAGATTATTTTGTACAGACCCTAGGCACCATTAAAATGATTTCAAAAAAAAGACCGCCGATAAAAAGGCGGTTTTTGCTTTTTAAATTTCATAATAGATACCCAAACAAAATTCCCCATCAGTTGATAACCCCTGATGGGGAATTTGTTTTTATAGTGTAGTAATAAGCGGGTTTATGCCAGCTTATTTAACCTCACGGATCATAATTTCTGCTGGGATGGTTTCGCCTTGCCAATAAAGTTCAGCTGCAACAGTTTGTGCAAGATTGAGGAATGCTTGAGTGATTTCGTGATCTGGTGCAGCCACAACAGTTGGTTTACCTTGATCTAAATCTTCACGTAAGCGGATATGTAATGGTAATTGACCAAGAAGTTTAATTTGATATTTCTCGGCAACTTTTTCAGCACCACCCGTACCAAAAATCGCTTCGTGGTGTCCACAGTTGGCACAAATGTGAACGCTCATATTTTCAATAATGCCTAATACAGGTACAGATACGCGCTTAAACATCGAGATACCTTTAATTGCATCTAGTAATGCAATATCTTGTGGGGTTGTTACCACTAAAGCACCTGTAACAGGAATTTGTTGTGACAACGTGAGCTGAATATCACCTGTACCTGGAGGCATATCAATAACAAGATAATCTAAATCAGTCCACCAAGTTTCGTTTAATAATTGACCTAATGCACTGCTTGCCATTGGACCACGCCAAATGGTGGCACTATCGGCATCCATCAAATAACCAATAGAATTAGATTGTAATCCGTGAGCAACAATTGGCACCATATGTTGGTTATCAGGTGAGGTTGGACGTTGCCCCTCAGCACCCAACATATAAGGGATAGATGGACCATAAATATCAGCATCTAAGATCCCAACTTTTGCACCTTGTGCTTGCAGCGCTAATGCGAGATTAACGGCGGTAGTAGATTTACCCACGCCTCCTTTACCTGAAGTCACCGCAATAATGTTTTTTACACCATTCACTGCTGGTTGATTATTAGCGCGTTTTAAGGTAGCGATTTGATATTGGAGAGTCCATTCTACATCGCTTACATTAGCGAGTTGTGCAAGTGGCGCAGTGAGTGCATTTTTTAAATCAGTAAAGCCACCATTCCAAGCAAATGGCATTGTTAAGGCAATTTGCAATTTGTTATCTGCTAAAGAAAGTTTTTTTAGTGCTTTTAAACTTAATAAGTCTTTTTGTAGAGTAGGGTGCTGGAATTGTTGGATTTTTTCAGCAATTTGCTGTGCAAGTGTTTCATCCATATTGGAAAAAGTAAAAGTTAACTTACTCATTGATCCATCCTTTTTAATTTGTAGCGATTAAATTTGCCCGCTTATTTAACCACGCAAGCAAGCAACTGTTAAGCGAAAAGTCACTTAAAGTTTGAAAGTTACTCGATGGAGTTACTGAACTGGAAAAATAAAGGGTAATGGAGTAACATTAGCCGTTATTTTTAAAAATAGAAAAATGGTTTAAGAAGGAAAATTTATGTCTAGTAGCCGTCACATACTTGTTACTTGTGCATTGCCTTATGCTAACGGTCCAATTCACTTAGGTCATATGCTTGAACATATTCAGGCAGATATTTGGGTACGTTTCCAAAGAATGCGTGGAAATGAAATTTATTTTGTTTGTGCAGATGATGCGCATGGTACGCCTATTATGTTAAAAGCGGACCAAATGGGAATTTCACCAGAACAATTAATAGCAGATGTGCAGCAACAACATATCTCTTCTTTTGCTGGTTTTAATATTAGTTACGATAATTACTATTCTACTCATAGCCCAGAAAACCAAGAATTTTCAGGGATTATTTACAACAAATTAAAAGAGAATGGTTTTATTAAAAGCCGTACTATTTCGCAATTATTTGACCCTGAAAAAGGAATGTTCTTACCAGATCGTTTCGTAAAAGGAACCTGTCCAAAATGTAAGGCAGAAGATCAATATGGCGATAATTGTGAGGTGTGTTCAGCGACATATAGCCCGACTGAATTAATTAATCCACGTTCTGTGGTGTCAGGTGCAACACCTGTATTAAAAGAATCTGAGCATTTCTTCTTTGATTTGCCTGTATTTGAAGAGATGTTAAAAGGATGGATTAAGTCTGGTACTTTGCAGCCAGAAGTCTCTAATAAAATGATGGAGTGGTTTGAAGCAGGTTTGCAACAGTGGGATATTTCACGTGATGCACCTTATTTTGGATTCGAAATTCCAAATCAGCCTGGCAAATATTTTTATGTATGGTTGGATGCACCAATTGGCTATATGGCTTCATTTAAAAATCTTTGTTCACGTAAAGGGATTGATTTTGATTGTTTCTGGAATAAAGCAAGTACGACAGAACTTTATCACTTTATTGGCAAGGATATTGTCTATTTCCATAGCCTCTTTTGGCCTGCTATGTTAGAAGGTGCTGGCTATCGTAAACCGACTAATATCTTTGTACATGGCTATGTGACTGTCAATGGCGAGAAAATGTCAAAATCACGTGGTACCTTTATTCAAGCAAAAACTTATTTAGATCATCTCGATCCAGAATGTTTACGTTATTACTATGCAGCGAAACTCAGTAATCGTATTGATGATTTAGATTTGAACTTAGAAGATTTCGTCCAACGCGTGAATAGCGATATTGTGAATAAATTAGTGAATCTAGCAAGTCGTAATGCAGGATTTATTCAAAAACGTTTTGGTGGCAAATTAGCAGATCGTTTACATGATGAAGCACTATGGCAAGCATTCTGCCAGCAATCAGAGCAAATCGCACAATATTATGAAAATCGTGAGTTTAATAAAGTAATTCGTGAAATTATGAATTTGTGTGATAAGGCGAATAAATATGTTGATGAGATGGCACCTTGGGTAATTGCAAAAGATGAAGCTCGTGAACAGGAGTTACATGAAGTTTGTTCCATGGGAATTCAAATGTTCCGTGTGTTAATGGGATTCTTAAAACCAGTATTACCACAATTAGCAGAACGAGCAGAGGCATTCTTAAATGATCAATTACAGTGGGCAAATTTAGCAACACCATTGCTTGGTCACCAAATTGCACCATTTAAAGCATTATTCAGTCGTTTAGAAATGAGCAAAATTGATGCATTGATTGAGGCCTCTAAAGCAGAAAATGCAGCAGTTAATGCGCCAGCGAAAACTACGCCAGCCGCGAATAGTGAGATTGCACCAATTGCAGAAACGATCTCGATTGATGATTTTGCTAAGATTGATTTACGAGTCGCTAAGATTGTAAAAGCAGAAGCTGTACCAGAAGCAAATAAATTGGTGAAATTGACTTTAGATATTGGCAGCGAAACACGCCAAGTTTTTGCGGGAATTAAAGCGGCGTACAAACCAGAAGAGCTTGAAGGACGTTTAACAGTGATGGTGGCTAATTTAGCACCTCGTAAGATGAAATTTGGTGTGTCAGAGGGTATGGTGTTGGCTGCAGGACCCGGTGGTAGTGATATTTTCTTATTAACACCTGATCAAGGTGCAGTGCCGGGAATGCGAGTAAAATAAGATAAGTCATAGTAAAAAATAGCGATCTTGGTATCGCTATTTTTATTTTTTATAAAATAATAAATATAAGGAATATTAATGTGATCCTCACAGCTGAAAGCCAAGTATTAATGCGCCATTTAGCGTTATTTGCTGAAAAACACCTGTTATTTTTAGGCAATGTTCAAGATGATTTTCCGGTAGAGTGTCAAAAATATGCACAGCAAGTTCGTGTTGTTAGCAATTATTTTGATTATGTTAATAAAACAAGAGCAAAGGCAGAGTTTTCTTTAGAAGCACAATATCAAGGTGAAGATTGGATAATTTTTTATTGGGGAAAAAATAAGCAAGAATGCCAATTTCAACTACTACAAATTTTGTCACAAGCCAAAGTTGGACAAAGAGTATTAATTGTTGGTGAAAACCGCGGTGGTGTGCGTTCAGCAGAAAAATTTTGTGCTAAATGGGGAACAATTGCTAAGATTGATTCGGCTCGCCGTTGCAGTTTGTATCACTTTGAGCTAGATACGGTACCTGAGTTTTCATTAGCAGCTTGGTGGCAACAATATCAATTACCAATGTGTAATGATTTACATATTTACGCATTACCAGGAGTATTTAGTGCCAGTGAGTTAGATCAAGGTACAGCTCTATTATTAAGTACAATAGATCAAACCGTGCAGGGTAAAGTGCTTGATGTGGGATGTGGGGCAGGAGTAATTGGTAGCTATTTAAAACAGCATTATCCACAAATTGAATTAGTGATGACGGACATTCATGCGATGGCGATTACTTCCGCGAAAGAAACCTTAAAACAGAATCAGTTAGAAGGAAAGGTAATTGCAAGTGATGTATTTTCAGCAATTACCGATAAGTTTGATTTAATTATTTCTAATCCGCCATTCCATGCTGGAATTGATACTGCCTATCATGCGGTAGAGGGTTTAATCCGTGAGGCAAAACATCACCTGAATTCGGGCGGGGAATTACGGATTGTGGCTAATGCGTTCTTACCTTATCCAGATTTATTGGATCATTACTTTGGCTCGCATCAAGTATTAGCGAAGACAGGGAAATTTAAAGTTTATCGGGTGATTAAGTAATAAGATGTCGGATTTTATATCCGACACCTTTGTTTACTTTAATTTTTCGCTAATTAACTGATATAACAGCTCAATATGCAGTTCATTTGCATTTAATGCTGGAATATAACGATAAGATTCACCGCCTGCTTGTAAGAAAACTTGTTTGTTTTGTTCTGCAATTTCTTCTAATGTTTCTAAGCAATCAACAGCAAAGCCAGGACAAATTACCGCTACTTTCTTAATACCTTGTGCTGGAAAAGCGCGAAGTGTTTCATCCGTATAAGGTTGTAACCAGACTTCTTTACCAAAACGTGATTGATAAGTAAGTGTCCAATCTTGCTCAGTTAAGTTAAGACGTTCAGTAAGTGCTTTAGCTGTTTGTTGGCAATGTTGAGGATAATAATCTCCTTCTTGTTGATAACGTTGAGGAATACCATGAAAGGAAATCACAAGATGCTCATCATTGGCTAATGGTTGCTGCTGTACGGCTTTAGCGAGTGCTTCAATATAGAGCGGATGATCCTGATATGAAAAAATGAAGTCAAAAGGTAACAACTGACGCCGGTGCTTTAAGGCAGTATGAAAGGCATCTAGCACAGAAGCGGTAGTTGTACTGCTATATTGTGGATAGAGAGGTAATACAATCAGATGTTCAACTTTCGCTGCATACAACTTATCTAATGCAGAATTGATAGATGGGTTGCCATAAGTCATCGCTAATTCAATAAGAATCTCTTTATCATTTTGCTGAAAGCGTTGTTGTAATGCAGCTTGTTGTTGCCGACTAATTGCAAGTAATGGTGAACCTTCAGTTTGCCAAATCTGTTGATAGAGTTTAGCCACATGAGGTGCTCGTTTAGGTAAAATAATTGCATTAAGTAATAACTGCCATTGCCAACGAGGTAAATCAATTACACGAGAGTCTGTTAAAAATTGACGTAAATAACGTTTCACCGCAGGAACAGTAGGCTCATCGGGCGTACCTAAATTAACAAGTAAAACACCAATTCGTTTTGCTATCACAATTATTCCTTATTTTGATCTAAAACGGCTAAAGTTAAACGGCTTTGACAACACAAGCGTTGTTGCGAATCAGAGATATTAATCTGCCAAACGTGTAATGTTCTGCCAATATGTAATGCTGTTGCACGAGCAGTGACACGTTCTCCTAATTTCATTGCCCGTAAATGGTTGGCGTTAATTTCTACGCCAACAATACCTTTATCCTCTTCACAAGCACAAAAACCAGCATAAGATCCCACTGTTTCCGCTAATAAGGCGGAAGAACCACCATGCAGTAACCCCATTGGTTGGCAGTTACGTTGATCAACGGTTAGTGCAGCTTCCATCCAATCATCACCATAAGCGACAAATTCGATACCAAGTTGTTCAGCTGCGGTATTTTTGTTTGCTTGATTAAGATCTTCTAGCGTAAATTTCTTTTTCCAAATTTCCATTAATTTATAATCTCCAACAGTCCTTGTAATGGGTGTTTACTGATTTGATGTTGCATCCGCTTAATTTGGCTGCGGCAAGAGTAGCCAGAAACTAAGCAATATTGTAAATCTTTATCTTGTAATTTTTTTGCCCAAGAGAGTTGATAAATCTCTTTAGAGGTTTTTTCATGCACTGTTTCATGTCCAAATGTTCCAGCCATACCACAGCAACCGACTTGCACAATCTCCAGTTTTTCACCAAATTTAGCAAATAGTGTTTGCCACGCTTTGCTGCTATTTGGCAATAAACTACTTTCTGTACAATGCGGGAATAAATACCAAGTACGTTGATTATCAGGATTTGCTGGTTGTTTTTCTGTGGTAGCTAAAATTTGAGATAACCATTCTTGTGAAGTTAATACTTGGAAGTTACCTCGTTTTTCACCTAATACTTGACGATATTCATCACGATAGGAAAGTACTACGGCTGCATCTACCCCCACTAAAGGTACGCCCAATTTCGCGATTCGATTTAATACTTCAGCTTGCTTCGTTGCGGTTTTACTAAAGCGTGCTAAGAAACCTTTTACGTGTTGCGCTTTACCGTTTGGTTTAAATGGTAAAACAATAGGATCAAAGCCTAATTTTTTGGTTAAGCGTACAAAATCAGCAACAACTTTGGCATCGTAAAAAGAGGTAAATGGATCTTGTACAATAAAGATCATCTTTTCACGTTGGCTAAGCGGAAGTTGCTCTAATTGTTCTAACGAACGATTTTGATAATGAATTTCTACTAATTGTTTTTGTAAGGATGGAACAGAAAGTTGAGGTAAAGCGACCATTCCAATATATTTACGAGCAACTTTTTCTACTAATGGATTCGCTGTCACAGCATTAAAAAAAGCAGGTGCTTTTGCCATTAATGGTGCAACATTTTCTACATTAGCGACAACATAATCTTTTAATGGACGAGGGTAGCGGTGGTGGTAAAGGTATAAAAATTTTGCTTTAAAGTCAGGGACATCAATTTTAATTGGGCATTGACTTGCACACGCTTTACAAGATAAGCAAGTATCCATTGCTGCTTTAACTTCATGAGAAAAATCATCTTGGTGTTTTTTCGAGAAGCGATTACGCAATTTTTCTACGAGATCAGTAAGCTTAATTTGGCTTTGATTAAAATCTAATTGTTCGGCAGAAACATTTGCATTAGCAAGTAAACGTAACCATTCACGTACTAATGCTGCGCGACCTTTAGGAGAAAAAACACGATTACGGCTTACTTTCATAGATGGACATATGACACTATCAACATCAAAATTAAAGCATAAGCCATTACCATTACAGTTCATTGCACCACTAAATTGATCTTTAATTGCGATTGGGATTTGGCGATCGTAATCAGCCCGCATTGGTGAAAGCACTTCAAACAATTTTGCATCTGAATTTAATGGGGTACAAATTTTACCTGGATTTAAGCGATTTTCAGGATCAAATAATGCTTTGATTTGTTGTAACACTTGCCATAATTCTTCGCCAAAAAATTGACGGCTATATTCACCTCGTACGCCTTTACCATGTTCTCCCCAAATTAAACCACCATATTGTTGAGTTAAATTGGCGACTTGGTCAGAAATAGATTTAAATAATTTTACTTGTTCAGGATCGCAGAGATCTAATGCAGGGCGGACGTGCAACACACCTGCATCAACATGACCAAACATACCATATTCAAGATGATGCTTGTCTAATAAGGCGCGAAAATCAGCAATATAATCAGCTAAATTTTCTGGTGGAACACAAGTATCTTCAACAAAAGGAATCGGTTTAGCTCGCCCTTTTGCATTACCGAGTAGCCCTACTGCCTTTTTACGCATAGCATAAATTTTTTCGACAGAAGCTAAATCAGTACAAACTTGATAACCAATCACATCATTTTGTTGGTTAGCAATTTCTTGATCTAATTGTTGGCATAATTGGGCAACTTGCTGTTGTTGGAATTTTTCATTATTGCCTGCGTATTCAACAATATTAAGTCCAAGAATTGGAGAGTTTTCATCTTCTTTTAATAAATCAGAAACAGAATGCCAGATAATATCCTGTTTTGCTAAATTTAAAACTTTAGAATCAACGGTTTCAACAGACAGTGCTTTTGCTGCCACCATAGCAGGAGCATGGCGAAGCGCTGCATCAAAAGAGCGATATTTAATATTAATTAATGTGCGGTATTGTGGAATAGGTAATAGATTCAATTTAGCTTCACATACGAAAGCAAGAGAACCTTCTGAACCTGTCAGAATACGGCTTAGATTAAATTTAGAAAGTTCAGCATCAAAGACATGATTAAGATCATATCCCGTAATAAAACGGTTTAACTGAGGCAGTTGGGTAAGAATTTGTTCACGATGCTGACGACATAGTTGGGCAACTTGTTGATGAATATGTTTGCCAGTGTGAGATAGATTTGCTTGTTCAAGATTATCCGTAAAATTATCACAATCTATCGCTTGGGTATCGAGAATATCACCATTAATTAACACAGAGCGTAAGGCAATGACATGATCAGATGTTTTACCATAGAGTAATGAACCTTGTCCTGAAGCATCAGTATTCACCATTCCCCCAATAGTAGCGCGATTACTGGTAGAGAGTTCTGGAGCAAAGAATAGACCGTGAGGCTTTAAAAAACGGTTTAATTGATCTTTGACAACACCAGCTTGTACTCGCACCCAATGTTCTTTCACATTTAACTCAAGAATTTGATTCATATGGCGTGAAAGATCAACGATGATGGTACTATTCAGTGATTGGCCATTTGTTCCTGTACCACCACCTCTAGGCGTAAATTTTAGTGATTTAAATTCTTCGCGTTGAGCAAGTTTTGTTAATCTGACAATATCAGCTACTTCTTTAGGGAAAAGAATGGCTTGTGGTAATTGTTGATAAACACTGTTGTCAGTTGCGAGAGAGAGTCGATCTGCATAATGATAAGCAATGTCACCAAGGAATCCTTGTTGTTTTAATTGGGTAAGATATTGATTTACTAAGGGATCAAGTTGTTGTTGACTCGCTAAGTAAGGAATGGTCATGAAAAAGCCTCTTGTATTATGAAATTACGGGAACAAACAAAGCTCTAATACTAGCACTAAAAAAAGAGAATTCAGAGAGGGAATACTCGGTTAGGAGTAGATCTCAGCAAAAAAAATTTAAAAAGAGCACGAAAAAAGGAAATTAAAGGAAAGAAAAAGGTGAGTGTTGGTGTAAATTTAGGCTTAAAAAGAACATTTTTTATACAAAAATAGAATAAAGGTTTGATTTTATCTTGATCAATAGCGATAATATGCGTTACCAAATAAGTGAGCTGGATCTCATTTATTTTGGGGAGAGGTTGATGTTTACCATGTCTTTTATGTAAATACAAACCTCAAAATCTAAATATAGATAATAAATTCAAGAGGATTTTATAATGAAAAAGACTGCAATCGCATTAGCAATATCAGGATTAGCATTCGTATCAGTAGCACAAGCAGCTCCTCAAGCAAATACTTTCTACGCTGGTGCGAAAGCTGGTTGGGCATCATTCCACTATGATGTGAATCAATTCGATAAGGAATATGGTGGTACTGATGCAGTTCACCGTAATTCTGAAACTTATGGTGTATTCGGTGGTTATCAAATCACTGATAATTTTGCTGTTGAAGCGGGTTATGACTTCTATGGTAAGTTAAGAATGCATGATGGTGATTCTGAACGTACAAGACATACAGCTCACGGTTTAAATCTTAGCTTAAAAGCAAGCTATCCAGTAGCTTATGTTGATGGTTTAGATGTGTATGGCCGTTTAGGTGCTGCATTGATTCGTTCTGATTATACTGCCCATGTATTAGGTGATAAAAAATTATCAGAACACAAATTAAAAGTATCTCCAGTATTTGCAGCTGGTGTAGAATACGCAATTCTTCCAGAATTAGCAGCGCGTTTAGAATATCAATGGATTGCTAAAGTTGGTAAAGTAAACCAATTTGCTCCATCAGATGTTTCATATAGCCCAAGCATTGGTTCTGTATCTTTAGGTCTTTCTTACCGTTTCGGTCAAGGTGAACAAGCTGCAGCACCAGCAGTTGAAGTTGTTAACAAGAAATTTGCATTAAGTTCTGATGTATTATTTGCCTTCGGTAAAGCAAACTTAAAACCAGAAGCAGCACAATCATTAGATAACTTACAACAAGAAATTTCTAAAGTTGGTTCTTTATCATCTGTTGAAGTTGCTGGTTATACAGACCGTATTGGTTCTGACAAATATAACTTAAAACTTTCTCAAGACCGTGCTAATACTGTGGCTAACTACTTAGTTTCTAAATCTGTATCTCCAGATGTAATCAAAGCAGTAGGTTACGGTGAAGCTAACCCAGTAACTGGTAACACATGTGACGCAGTTAAAGGTCGTAAAGCATTAATCGCTTGCTTAGCACCAGATCGTCGTGTTGAAGTTTCTGTAAGTGGTCAACATCAAATGACAGTTGAAAAATAATTAATTGATTATTTTTTGATGTAAAAATCCCAGCCTAGGCTGGGATTTTTGTTTGCCCATAAGTAAAAATGTGCTATCTCCTAAGCGAGATAATATATTTCTAAGCTGCCTACGCGGCAGTAAAGTAGAACAGAAGTTAAGATAACTTCATGAACCATAAGGGATTATACTACAAATCTAAAGATAAACCCTTTTTTATAAGATAAATATAATTACTTATAAATCAAATAGTTAATTTGTCCAAAAAAATAAGGGTTTTTAGAGCTGATAGAATTGGGGAACAATTTAAAAATTAAGCTATTTACTGAGGTTAAGGTAATCAAAATAGTTGTAAAGGTTTTGATTGACTAGTAATAAAAATAGCCACATTTTTTAGATGTGGCTATTATGGATAAATCGCTCAAAATTAATTATTTGCCCCAAACTTCTTCGCTAATTTCACGAATGAATTCGAGTTTTTTCCATTGCTGTTCTTCAGTTAATACATTCCCTTCTTCAGTAGAAGCGAAACCACACTGCGGACTTAAGCAAAGTTGGTTGATATCAACATATTGAGTAGCTTCTTTAATACGTTCAATGATGGCATCTTTATCTTCTAATTCACCGCTTTTTGAAGTGACAAGACCTAATACAACTTGTTGATCTTTAATAAAACGGAGTGGTTTAAAGTCACCAGCACGATCACTATCATATTCCAAGAAGAAACCATCTACTTTACAGTGACCAAATAATGTTTCTGCAACAGGTTCATAACCACCAGAAGAGAACCATGTAGAACGGAAATTACCACGACAGATATGCATAGTAATTGTCATATCTTCTGGTTTATCTTTAATTGCTTCATTAATTAGATTGACATAATCTTTGGCTAATTTATCTAAATCAATACCACGCTCGCGATATGCAGCACGTTTTTCTTCTGAACATAACTCACCCCAACTTGTATCATCAAGCCGTAAATTACGGCAGCCTAAAGCATAGAATTTAGCAATAGCATCACGATAAGCTTGGGCAAGATCAGCTAGTAATTGTTCAGGATTATCTTTATAAAGATCGATAGGTTGATATTCAGTTTCACGAACAATACAGATTAAATGTAGCATGGTTGGTGAAGGGATTGTAAATTTAACAGGATAATCCCCAGCAATTTTTTGTAATGAACGATAATGTTCTAAAAATGGATGATTACTGAATCCAACTTTACCTGTAATTTTTAATGTTCTTGGGCGTACATTGTGATGTTTAAATTGTACTGAGAATTTTTTCGCATCAACTTCTTCAACACCATCTAATGCCGCTAAGAAATCCATATGCCAGAAAGTGCGGCGAAACTCACCGTCAGTAATAGCATGTAAACCGACTTGTTTTTGGTGATCAACAAGTTTAGTAATTTCTTGATCTTAGATAGCAGTTAAATCTGCACAACTAATATCACCACATTGGCATTGACTACGTGCAAGTTTTAATGTTTCAGGGCGGAGAAAACTACCAACAATATCAAAACGGTAAGGTGCTTTAGTACGTTGTGTTGCATTTGGGAATAATTTACTCATTTTAGACCTCATAATAATTAATTAGACATTTAGATGTCTAGACTGAAATACTCTACTTCACTTCGAGTTAGGAATCAAGGGTAAAAATATAGAAAAAAGGCGACTTCTGCCACCTTTAAAAAGAAGTGTAGATAATTTATTCAGTGACTTCATCATCACTGCTTTCATCTTCATCACAGACACGCTCAATACTAACAACTTGTTCTGTATCAGAAGTGCGAATTAAACGAACACCTTGTGTATTACGTCCCACTAAACTAATTTCAGCAACACGGGTACGCACTAAAGTACCAGCATCAGTAATTAGCATAATTTGATCGTTTTCTTCGACTTGAGTTGCGGCAACTACTTTACCATTACGCTCGCTTACTTTGATTGAAATCACCCCTTTTGTATTCCGGGATTTAGTTGGATATTCAGTCAGCTCGGTACGTTTTCCGTAACCATTTTGCGTTGCAGTAAGGATTGCACCATCTGTTTTTGGTACTACTAAAGACACAACTTTATCAATAGTTAAATCAAGGGTTTGTTCATTATCATCACCACTTTCATCACTATCATTTTCTTCATCAGAAATTTCATTGGTCAAAGCCAATTTGATACCTCGTACTCCTGCAGCGGTACGACCCATCGCACGCACAGCATTTTCATCAAAGCGTACTACACGACCTTGAGCGGAGAAGAGCATAATTTCATTGTTACCTTCAGTAATATCAACGCCAATTAATTCGTCATCTTCACGTAGATTTACTGCAATAATACCGCTTGCACGAGGACGACTAAATTCAGTTAAAGCTGTTTTCTTCACTAAACCACCAGCCGTAGCCATAACAATAAACTTATCTTCGGCATATTCTTTCACAGGAAGAATTGCAGTAATACGCTCATTCTCTTCTAATGGTAATAGATTCACAATTGGACGTCCTCTTGCACCACGGCTTGCTTGTGGTAATTGATAAACTTTTAACCAATATAGGCGACCGCGGCTTGAGAAACAGAGAATAGTATCGTGGGTATTAGCCACTAATAATTTCTCAATAAAATCTTCTTCTTTCATCTTCGTAGCTGATTTACCTTTACCGCCACGACGTTGAGCTTCGTAATCTGAAAGTGGTTGATATTTTACATAGCCTTCATGCGATAAGGTAACTACAACATCTTCAGGGTTAATTAAGTCCTCAAGATTAATATCACCGCTACTTGCTGTAATTTCAGTCAGACGAGCATCATTATATTGGGCTTTAATTTTTTCTAATTCTTCGCGAATAACTTCCATTAAACGTTCTGGACTATGCAAAATATGGAGTAGTTCAGCAATGACATCTAATAAAGATTTATATTCATCTAGAATTTTTTCATGTTCTAAACCGGTGAGTTTTTGTAAGCGTAAATCTAAAATAGCCTGTGCTTGTGCTTCGCTAAGATGATATACCCCATCGCGGATACCTAAATGGTCATCAAGATCTTCTGGGCGAGCTGCATCAACACCAGTCGCTGCTAACATTGCTGCGACATTGCCTAATTGCCAAGGTTGGGCAAGTAAGGCTTCTTTCGCTGCGGCAGGGGTTGGTGCGGTACGAATTAATTCAATAATTGGATCAATATTGGTTAAAGCAATTGCCAAGCCTTCTAAAATATGCGCTCTTTCACGTGCTTTACGTAATTCGTAAATCGTGCGACGAGTAACAACTTCACGACGATGGAGTACAAACGCTTCAATCAATTCTTTTAAGTTTAATAATTTAGGTTGTCCATGATCGAGGGCAACGATATTGATACCAAAAGTAACTTGTAATTGAGTTAATGCATAAAGATTATTTAAAACAATCTCACCGACAGCATCACGTTTCACTTCAATCACAATACGCATACCATCTTTATCAGATTCATCACGTAAACCGCTGATTCCTTCAACTTTCTTTTCTTTAACGAGCTCAGCAATTTTTTCAATTAAACGTGCTTTATTTACTTGATAAGGAATTTCATGAACGACAATGGTTTCACGGCCTTTATCATCGGTTTCTATTTCTGCTTTTGCACGAATATAGATTTTCCCACGACCAGTTTTATAGGCTTCTTCGATCCCCTTTTTACCGTTAATAATTGCAGCAGTAGGGAAATCAGGACCTGGAATATAGGTCATTAATTCATCAATCGAAATTTGATCATTTTCGATATAGGCTAAACAACCATCAATTACTTCGCCAAGGTTATGTGGTGGAATATTGGTTGCCATCCCAACAGCAATCCCGCTAGAACCATTAACTAGTAAAGCAGGGATTTTCGTTGGTAATACTTCAGGGATCATTTCTGAACCATCATAGTTTGGCTGATAGTCCACAGTTTCTTTATCTAAATCAGCAAGCAATTCGTGGGCAATTTGCGTCATTCGAGCTTCGGTATAACGCATTGCAGCAGGAGAATCACCGTCAATTGAACCGAAGTTTCCTTGACCATCTACTAAGGGATAACGTAGTGAGAAAGGCTGTGCCATACGAACTAAAGTGTCGTAAACCGCTGAGTCACCGTGCGGGTGATATTTACCGATAACATCACCTACGATACGTGCTGATTTACGATAAGGTTTATTGTAGTCGTTACCGCCTACTGCCATGGCAAAAAGTACACGTCTATGTACTGGTTTTAAGCCATCACGTACATCAGGTAACGCACGACCGACAATGACTGACATGGCATAGTCGAGGTAAGAAGACTTCATTTCTTCTTCGATATTAACGGGAATAATATCTTTTGCTAAATCGCTCATTTAGACATTTCCTATGGTTTGAATTTTGTCAAAAACGGTTGAGAATTATAGCACGAAAACCCCATTATCCATAGGAAAAACAAGCATTAATTTATGCTGTTACTTGCTTACAAAGATAACGATAACCTTGCTCAGTTGGACAAAATTCAAAGATCCGATTAATACAATCTGGTTGATCCTCTAAATGGTGTGAAACGAAGAAAAGTTGTGTATGACTATTTAAAATAAGCTGATCAATAAACGTTAAGACTAAATGTCGATTTAATGCATCAAGCCCCATTAACGGTTCATCAAGAATTAAAATAGGCGGATGTTTAACTAATGATCGAGCAATGAGCAACAACCTTTGCTGCCCCCAAGATAAAGAACGAAATGGAGCGTTCGCAAATTTTTCCATATTAATGCGTTTTAACCATTGGAGGGCATTAAGTCGAGTATTCTCATCAACATGTTGATATACGCCAATAGAATCAAAATAGCCAGAGATGATAACCATCAATGCAGAACAGTTAACGCGGTAATCTAAGTGAAAATGATTACTGAGGAAACCGATGTATTGTTTGATTTCCCAGATAGTTTCACCACTACCACGCTGTTTGCCAAAGAGTTTCATTTTATTGTTAAAGGCTTGTGGATGATCACCATTAATCAAGGAGAGTAAGGTTGATTTACCACAACCATTAGGGCCTTTTATCCACCAATGTTCGCCAGTTTTTACTTGCCAATTTAACTTATTCAGAATGACTTTACCTGAATATTGTACCGTTACGTCAGTAAGATCAAAGATATAATCTAAATCATTTGGCAACGTCACAATAGGATTAGCTGGTTCTGGTACAGGGATATGTAGAGATTTTTCTGCATAACATAATTGATTAAAGAGATCACTTGCCAGCATCTCTTTAGCAGGCTGTTGGGTAACTAACTGACATTGATGCAATAAAGCAATTGAATCTGCCCATATAGGAATATCTGTTAAGCGATTAATCACGAGTACGATAGTCAGGTGGTGTTTTAATTGTTGTAAAAGTGTAAGCCATTGTTGTTGTGAGATGTAATCTAAGCCTTCAAAAGGTTCGTCTAAAATTAAGAGTTCTGGTTCAGCAAGAAGTGCTTTACTTAATAATATTTTTCTGGCTTCACCAGTGGATAATAATTTAAACGGGCGAGCAAGTAGAGATTCAATACCCACTAATTGAGCGATATTTTGGAGCTTTTGTGCTGAAAAATGCTGATCTTCCATCATAATTTGTTGAGCAGTTTTCCCATGATCGTCAGGGCTTACACTATCATTATTAAGGTCACGAAAGATCTGCTCTAATAATGTTTGCTGCTGAGCCAAAGAAACTAAAGCAATTTTTTGAAAATGATTAATATATTCGCCAAAATAAGGCTGTTGATGCTGACTAATAAATTTACTTAGTGTGCTTTTACCACTGCCGTTATGACCAACAATGACCGTAAAACTTTTTTCGCTAATTTGAAATTGTTCGATATGAAGCCATTGTTGAGAAGTAATTTTTATTTTTGCTTGTTGTAGTTGAATTTGCATATCTATTTTTCTCTAACTTATTGATAATCCATTGTAGTTTAATCAACTTTATCACTGACGCAAAATAATGGTGAAAAAATAGTTGAATACTGTATTAATATACAGTAAATTATACTGTATAAATAAACAGTACCATTGATAATGGAGATGACTTATGCAATTACAGGTTGATACACTACAAAATGCAGAGCAAAAATATTCTTATCTTCCATTGCCGTTATATGACGACAACCCACAAAAAGAGTATTTTAATAAGCAAAACAATGTCCATTATCGTATGGACTTAAATTTATATTGCATCAAGAAGCCACATGAAACTTTTTTCCTGCGGGTGATGAATGAAAATTTAGCTGCGTGGGGAATTGATGTGGGGGATATGTTAATTATTGAGAAAACGACATCTGTGCATCTTGGTGATTTAGTCGTTATTGAGAAAGAACAAGATTTACAACTCTATGAATTTTTTGCCGAACAAAATGGAGAGTTAGTCTTTTTCTCTTTAGACTCACGTTATCCAAATATTACAGTAAAACAGCTGACAGATCTTAATTTGCAAGGTGTAGTAGTGAGTACAATTCACCGTTTACAGAAACGAAGAGCGGCATAAATTTAGATAAGTGAGAAAATAGAGAAGAAACGCCGGCAATTACTTTCAGCAACCTTCAACGCTTTGCGTTGTATTTTGTGGATTTGTTTTCTTTGGACGCGTGATGACAAAAAGTGATAGCTGTTTGAATGTTGCTTGCAACAACTTGTTAGGGTGAGTAAAAGGTGAGTTAGCCTTGCTTGTAAATAAAATGAAGTCACCCTTTAGAACAAAATCTAAATACTAATTAGAACAAAAATATCTAAAAATATTAAGCAGACTTTATCATTAAACTAAAATCCTCTTACATTTATAAAATGAAGAGGATTTTGTTTTTTATTGAATAATTCAATGCAATTAATGTCTTGAGCCAAAAGGTGGTTTTGCTAGCCAAATTATGACAAACAACATCATAAAGGCGAGTGCAGAAATATAGAAAATTTCATTGGCACCAATAATCAACCCCTGTTGGGTAATTTGATTTGCCAGTAATGCTGCGGTTTGTGTGTCATTTAATCCTTTTTCTGCCATCACTTGGAAGTATTGTTGCGACATAGGATTATATGGCGTAATACTTTCAACAAGTTGCCCATGATGTAATGCTTCACGGTTATACCACATAAATGTAGTAAGTGATGTACCTATTGAACCAGCTAATGTCCGCAAGAAATTAAATAAACTTGATGCAGAAGCTGTTTCTTCAGGTTTTAATCCAGAAAGAGTAATTGTGGTTAAAGGCATAAAGAAGCAAGCCACTGCAATTCCTTGTACAAATTGTGGTAGTGCAACAGCAGTAAAATTCATCTCAGGTTCAAAAGTCACTGCACGCCAATGGAATGTAAATGCATAGACAAAGAAACTAATAGTTACTAGCACACGCATATCTACTTTATACCCAAAACGACCAATAATGGGTGATAAAAGTAGTGGGAATAAACCAATTGGTGCAGTAGCTAAACCTGCCCAAGTTGCGGTATAACCATAAACTTGTTGCAGTAATAGTGGAATTAATACTACTGATCCCAAGTAAATAAGGAAAGCGAGAGATGTGCATAGGCAACCAACAGTGAAATTACGCTTTTTAAACAGTGCTATGTCTACGATTGGATGTTTTTCACCTAGCTCCCAAATAATTAAAGCAATTAAACCAATAGTAGCAATAATCGCTAACACAACAATTTCAGTTGAATTAAACCAATCTTCCTCACGGCCTCTATCTAGCATTAATTGTAATGCACCGACACCGAGTATTAATAAAATAAGACCAATACTATCAATCGGTTGCTGGTAAGTTTTAGTTTCTCGATCACCTAAAGTGATTTTAGTAAATACAATAACCAGAATACCAACGGGAATATTAATAAAGAAAATCCAGCCCCAATGGAAATCATCACTTAGCCAACCACCAAGAATTGGTCCACAAATTGGTGCTACCACTACAGTCATAGACCAAAAAGCTAACGCCATTGCTCTTCGTTGTGGTGGATAGTTATTTAGTAATAAGCTTTGAGATAATGGTACGATCGGTCCTGCTGCTAACCCTTGAATGATCCTGCATAAGATAAGCATATTTAATGAATGAGAAATTCCACAAAGCCAAGATGCAATAACAAAGATTAAAACAGAGGTTAAGAACAGCTTTACTTCACCAAAACGACGAGCGAGCCAACCTGTAATTGGAATAGCAATTGCATTAGCAACACCAAAAGAAGTAATAACCCAAGTCCCTTGAGTGCTTGATGCACCTAAATCACCTGCAATAGTTGGTATGGCAACATTAGCAATTGTTGAATCTAGAACTTGCATAAATGTTGCTAAAGCAAGTCCTAGTGTCATCATAACTAATGCACCGCCTTTGATCGGCGTTATGTTCATTTTGCACGTCTCCTAATCAATGACTATTTTGTTGAATAATTTCAATAATCTCTTGATTGATTGGTGCTAGATCGTAGTGTAGTGTATCTGTTTGATAAAGGGTTTCTGTACGAGGATCTGTTGGTAATACTGAACCACTTTTATCGGCAGTATTCACTTCTACTGTTGCAGAAAGTCCAATACGTAATGGATATTTTTGGACCTGTTCTGGGTCTAGTTCAATACGTACAGGTAAGCGTTGTACAACTTTAATCCAGTTACCTGTTGCATTTTGGGTTGGTAATAAAGAAAATGCACTACCAGTTCCTGCATCAATACCGACTACTTTACCTTCAAATTCAACATTATCACCATAAAGATCAAATACCACACTTACAGGCTGGCCAAGACGAATATTTTCTAATTGTGTTTCTTTGAAATTAGCATCTAGCCAGATTTGATCAAGAGGAACAACAGCTAATAAAGGTGAACCTGCTTTAATGCTTTCACCAACTTGAACACTACGTTTTGCAACATAACCAGTTACTGGGCTGACAATTTTTGTGCGTTGTAGATTTAACCACGCCTGACGGACATTATCAGCTGTTTGCACAACATTAGGTTGTTGTTCAATTGGTGTATCTAATAAGAGAGCTTTGGTAGCATTAAGTTGCTCTTGTGTAGCATCAAAATCACTTTTTGCCATTGTGACAGCATCAACAGCGTGTTGATAATCCTCTTTAGATACGGCCCCTGTTTTATTGAGGGATTGGCGACGTGCAAGATCTTCTTCTGCTTGTTTTAATGCAATTCTTTTGGCAGATAAGAGGGATGTTAATTGCTTTTCAGTAAAGACTAGCTGACTAGTTTTACGGACAACATCAGCTAAAGTATGTTTAGCTTGAGAAAGTGCTAATTTTGCATCTGTATCATCCAGCTGAACTAATACATCACCTTTCTTCACTAAATCGGTACTTTCTGTGTTTAATTTAGATACACTACCAGATATTTGAGAAGATACTTGAATAATATTACCTGCAACATAAGCATCATCAGTTTCAGTGAAATCTTTCACGAAAAAAAGCCAATAAACAAAGCTGATGATAGAAATTAGGAGCAATAAAACAACGAAGGAAACAAGATGTTTCCTTCTAGTTTTATTACGAACAGCATTCTTTTTATCTTGTTCGGAAATCTCTGACATATTACGACCTTAAAAATATACAACTATACTCTGCTGCGGAAGTTATACTCTTCTAAACGTTTCGATAGTTTGAGTAATAAGCGGCGTAGAGTTTGAATCTCTTTATCGGTTAATACACTAAAAATAGAACCCATCAATTCCCATTGATGAGGCAAAATTTCTTCTAGAAATTGATGACCTTTATCATTAATACGTAAACTGAAGCAACGACGATCTTCTGGTACACTGATACGGTCAATCCATCCCTTGCTGACCAATTCATCAGAGATACGCGTTGCATTAGTACGTGATGAACCTAAAATTTCACTAAGACGAGAAGGTTGAATCTCGTGATTAGGTTGAAGATAAGTAACAATTAAAGCTTCAAATAGAGTGTGGTTTAAACCCACTTCTTTTAAAAGGTGGTTACGATGTTCAAGATAATTACTATTTACATTGAATAGTAAGCGTACCAAGATGATCTGATCCAACGGCATGTCAGGGAAATCTTCAGAATACATCTTAAGTACATTATCAGCATCAGATAACAATTGATTAACCATAAATTACCTCAGTTAATAATATCAAGTGGAACAGTAAACGATGTAATAATAACTGTAAAAACTATATTTGGTCAAGTATATTGATATGTCAGAGAGTTGCTGTTAATAATAATGAATGTAAGAAAATAAAACAAATACCCACGAATGGGTATTTTCAGAAGTTGGTTAAAAATGTTAGGAAAAACAGGATATTACCGGTATTGTAAAATTTTTTGTTTTATTTTTGTTAATATATCTTTTCGAGATTGATCATCAATGATATGAATATCACCAAAAAAGTAATGTTGTATCTCTGTAATACCGCAGTAATTAAATAATCCATTAATTAAAGTACAGTCCAAAGCGGTTAAAAATCCTTGTTTTTCATATTGTTGTTCATTATTCCCTAATGTAACAAATTGTAACATTTTTTTATCATTTAATAGTCCATAACTCCCAGATTCGTCAGTTTTATACGCAAAACCGTGACTTAATACGCGATCAAGATAGCCTTTTAAAATTGCAGGAAAACCCATCCACCATAATGGATAAACTAAAGTAATTAGATCGGCCTGATTGATAAGTTGTTGTTCTTGTTGAATATCTTCAGGAATATTGCCTTGATTTACTTGGCAAAATTCATCCCAAGTTAAAATAGGATTAAACTTTTGTTGATAGAGATCTCGAACTGAAACCGTCATTCCTGCTTGCTGAGAAGCAGTGATAACTGTATCAAGGATAGCATGATTAAAACTTTGTTGATTAGGATGAGCATAAATAATTAGATTGTGCATAACATCTTCCATAACGGTGAAACAAAATAATGAATCTTATTGTAAGCCAACAATGAGTGCAAGAATTGTGAGTAAGTTTTTGTGTGAAGCAAATTACGGTTTGCTATTTTTTATTTAATCGTTTTTCGGTATAGTAACGCAGCTTATTGCTTTGATGAAATTAGGAGAATGCAATGAAAAAGCATCATATTGAAACATTGATTTCAGAAGAAAATGTGAAGTCAAGAATTAAAGAGTTAGGCGAAGAAATTTCACAATATTATCAGCACCAGCAAAGTAAAGGTCTATATGTCGTTGGTTTATTACGCGGTTCTTTTATGTTTATGGCAGATTTGGTCAGAGAGATCAAATTACCTCTAGAAGTAGATTTTATGACGACTTCTAGCTATGGTAGTGGAATGACAACGAATCATGATGTGAAAATAGCTAAAGATCTTGAAGGTGATATTAAAGGTAAAGATGTTCTTATTGTAGAAGACATTATTGATACTGGTTATACCTTAGATAAAGTACAACAAATCCTATCATTGCGTGAACCTCATTCATTAACAATTTGTACTTTACTTGATAAACCTTCTCGCCGTGAAGTTGAAGTGGATGTGGATTGGGTAGGTTTTAGTATTCCTGATGAGTTCGTAGTTGGGTATGGTATTGATTATGCTCAACAATATCGTCAATTAGGTTACATTGCTAAAGTTGTAGTAGAAGAGTAACCGCTTTAAGTGAAATGGCATTATTCAGCCATTTCACCTAATCCTCGTCTAATTTTTGGTGCAAAGAATTCATAATCAACTAAGAAAGCATCATGTCCAAAATCAGATGTAATTTCATCATATTGTAAGTTGATACCTGCTTTTTCTAATAATTGTTTACTTTTTTCTAAATCAACAAGCTTAAATAGTTGGTCATTTGTCACTGCCACTAAAGTATATTTAGCTTTAATTCTGGTTAAGGCTTCTAATGCATTAGCATAACCTATAGCAGGATCATATAAATCTAATGCACGAGTAAGTTGTAAATAACTATTTGCGTCAAAGCGTTCAAGGAATTTCTTACCTTGATAACTTAGATAGGATTCCACTTGAAAGTAATCGCCTAATAGATTGCCTTCCTGTTTAATTGCTCGACCAAAGGCTTTAGTTAATTGGATATGAGTTCGATAAGTGAGCATACCTAACATTCTTGCAGTTGCTAATCCTTGTTCTGGATAATGACCTTGATAATAATGCCCTTGATTAAAGTTAGGATCTTGAACAATTGCTTGTCGCATAACATGATTAAATCCTATTGCCTCTGCACTCATATACAGTGAAGAACAAAGATTAATTACATAATCCATAAAATCAGGGTAGCTAATTGCCCATTGCGTCGCCTGCATTCCGCCAAAAGAGCCACCGATTACTGCATATAAATGGGTAATTTTTAATTGATCGAGCAGTGACTTTTGTACTTTTACAATATCCTGCACAGTAATTTGAGGAAAATCACCACCATACGGCAACCCAGTATCTGGATTGATACTCATTGGCCCAGTAGTCCCTTTACAACCCCCTAATACATTAGAACAAATAAAAAAGTATTTATCTGTATCTAAGGCCATACCCGGACCCATAAAATTTTGCCACCAACCTTTATGCTCACCGTCATCAAAATAAGGCTCGGCATCACCGGTTAGTGCGTGACAAATCAAAATAATATTATTTTTTTCTGGATTTAACTTGCCATAAGTTTGATAGCAAACAGTAATATTCTTCAGTGAACCACCGAGCGTAAGAGAAAGCTCAGAATCTGTGAATAATGTAAGTTGTTGCGTAGGCATATTACTTTCTAAATCAGTGATTATTATGGTTGGAATAAGTGAATAAGGTAACGAGCAGAGAAGATGATGTCAAGAAATTTTAGATGTCTAAACATCTAGAAATAAAAAAGTCTAAACGTCTAACCTAAAATGATTGGAAAAGTTGTACATAAAATACCCATTAGCTTAATTTCCTATTTCTATTTTTATGATCTGTGTCATAAAAGAAAAATTTTAATCATAAGGAAAATTCAATTTATACCTCTTGAGTGTTACAATTTTCCCCACTTTTGACATTCAAATTTAGAGGTAAATATTATGGAATTTAGAATTGAACACGATACTATGGGTGAAGTGAAAGTGCCTGCAGACAAATATTGGGCAGCACAAACAGAACGCTCACGTAATAACTTCAAAATTGGTCCTGCTGCATCAATGCCACATGAAATTATTGAAGCATTTGGTTACTTAAAAAAAGCTGCAGCTTATGCAAACTATGATCTTGGTGTATTACCTGTCGAGAAAAGAGATTTAATTGCACAAGCGTGTGATGAAATCTTAGCAAATAAATTAGATGATCAGTTCCCACTTGTTATTTGGCAAACTGGTTCTGGTACTCAATCAAATATGAACGTAAACGAAGTTGTTGCAAATCGTGCTCACGTTCTTAATGGCGGTAAACTTGGTGAAAAAAGTATTATTCACCCAAATGATGATGTAAATAAATCACAATCTTCCAATGATACTTACCCAACAGCAATGCATATTGCTGCATATAAAAAAGTGGTAGAAACAACAATTCCTGCGGTAGAACGCTTACAAAAAACATTTGCTGAAAAATCAGCAAAATTTGCTGATGTAGTAAAAATTGGTCGTACTCACTTAATGGATGCTACGCCATTAACATTAGGCCAAGAATTTTCTGCATATGCAGCACAATTAGATTTTGGCTTAAAAGCGTTAAAAAATACATTACCTCATTTAGGACAACTTGCTTTAGGTGGTACAGCAGTAGGTACAGGATTAAATACACCTAAAGGCTATGATGTGAAAGTTGCTGAATATATTGCGAAATTTACTGGTTTACCATTTGTTACAGCAGATAATAAATTTGAAGCTTTAGCAACTCACGATGCAGTTGTTGAAACTCATGGTGCATTAAAACAATTAGCGGTATCACTTTATAAAATTGCAAACGACATCCGTTTATTAGCATCTGGTCCGCGTTCAGGTATTGGTGAAATCTTAATTCCAGAAAACGAACCAGGTTCCTCAATTATGCCGGGTAAAGTAAACCCAACACAATGTGAAGCTATGACAATGGTGTGTGCGCAAGTATTAGGTAATGATACAACAATCTCATTTGCAGGTTCACAAGGTCATTTCCAATTAAATGTATTTAAACCTGTAATGGCATATAACTTCTTACAATCTGCGCAACTTTTAGCGGATGCATGTATTTCATTTGATGAACATTGTGCAGTTGGTATTGAACCAAACTACCCACGCATTAAGATGCAATTAGAAAATTCATTAATGTTAGTTACTGCATTAAATACTCATATTGGTTATGAAAAAGCGGCGAAAATTGCGAAAACAGCTCACAAAAACGGAACAACCTTACGTGAAGAAGCAATTAATTTAGGTTTCGTTACTGCAGAACAATTTGATGAATGGGTACGTCCAGAAGATATGGTTGGTAGCTTAAAATAAGTTAAGCTAATTTTTATACAAGTGTGAATAAAAGGGTACTTACAAGCATAAGTACCCTTTTTTCATCAAAGAAAAAGATAAAAGGTTAGGATTCATTAAGAAATCAGCTATAATGTGCGCCATTTTTGAAAGTTGAAAAGTTTGAGGTGATTATGACTCCTGTCATTGCCCTAGTAGGGCGTCCAAATGTTGGGAAATCAACATTATTTAATCGTTTAACTCGTAGTCGTGATGCACTTGTCGCAAATTTTCCGGGCTTAACACGGGATCGTAAATATGGCCAAGGCCAGATCAATGGTATGGAATTTATTGTTATTGATACTGGTGGGATTGATGGCTCAGAAGAAGGTATTGAAGAAAAAATGGCGGAACAATCGCTATTAGCGATTGATGAAGCAGATATTGTTTTATTTTTAGTGGATGCACGTGCTGGATTGACTGCGGCTGATATTGGTATTGCACAGTATTTACGTCGCCGAGAAAAGCCAAGTATTGTTGTAGCGAATAAAATTGATGGAATTGATGCTGATTCACACGTTGCAGAATTTTATCAATTAGGTTTAGGTGAAATTGCACAAATTGCCGCTTCACAAGGACGTGGCGTAACTCAATTAATCCAAGAAGTATTAGCACCTTATCAAGAGCAAGATAATGAACAAGATGCAGAATCTGATGCAGATTGGGACGATGAATTTGCTTTTGAACAAGATGATGACCTTGATTTTTCTGCGGCAATGTTAGACGCAGAAGAGGATTCTGAAATAGCAGAAACTGAAGACGATGAACAACAAGATAAACCAATTAAGATTGCGATTGTTGGTCGTCCAAATGTAGGGAAATCTACCTTAACCAATCGTATTTTGGGAGAAGATCGGGTTGTTGTCTATGATATGCCTGGCACAACCAGGGATAGTATTTATATCCCAATGGAACGTGATGGACAGCAATATACTATTATTGACACCGCTGGAGTACGTAAACGCGGTAAAGTAACGCTAACTGTCGAAAAATTTTCTGTCATTAAAACATTACAAGCGATTCAAGATGCTAATGTGGTGTTATTGACTATTGATGCACGAGAAGGTATTTCTGACCAAGATCTCTCTTTATTAGGCTTTATTCTTAATGCAGGGCGTGCATTAGTAATTGTAGTTAATAAATGGGACGGCTTAAGCCAAGAAGTGAAAGATAATATTAAATCGGAATTAGACCGTCGTTTAGATTTTATTGATTTTGCTCGTGTGCATTTTATTTCAGCGTTACACGGAAGTGGTGTTGGAAATTTATTTGAGTCAGTAACAGAAGCCTACCAATCGGCAACAAAACGTTATTCAACGTCATTACTAACGCGTATTTTGCAAATGGCGACAGATGAACATCAACCGCCAATGATTTCTGGCAGACGTATTAAATTGAAATATGCTCATCCAGGTGGACATAATCCACCAATCATTGTGATTCACGGTAATCAGGTAGATAAACTCCCGGATTCATATAAACGCTATTTGTCCAATTATTATCGTCGTAGCTTGAAGATTATTGGTTCGCCGATTCGTATTTTATTCCAAGATGGGGAAAATCCTTACGCAGGAAAACGGAATACATTAACGCCGAATCAATTACGTAAACGTAGAAGATTAATGAAATTTATTAAGAAATCGAAAAAGTAAAATAATAAAGGCTTCCTAAGA